>CAXTTD010000138.1:0-8012 GCA_964246945.1 uncultured Solirubrobacteraceae bacterium
CACCGAGGGCCCGATCGCCGTCTGCCTGGCGACCTACCGACCGGACCCAGCGTTGCTGGCCGCCCAGATCGATTCGATCCGCGCCCAGACCGACGCGAACTGGAGCTGCGTCATCTCCGACGATCGCTCCGAGCCCGAGCACTACGCCCGGATCCTCGAGACCGTGGGCGATGACCCACGCTTCTCGGTCTCCCAGGCCCCGGAGTGGCTCGGCTTCTATCGCAACTTCGAGCGGGCGCTGTCGCTCGCCGCACCGGAGGCGACCCTGGTCGTCCTGTCTGATCAGGACGACATCTGGCACCCAGACAAGCTTGCGACCCTGCGAGACGCGATAGGCGCGGCGGCGCTCGCCTACTCCGATCAGCGACTCGTCGACGAGACCGGGCGGGTATTGCGCGACACGATGTGGGTGGGCCGCGCCAACAATCAGACGAACATGGCCTCGATGCTCGTCGCCAACACCGTCACCGGCGCCGCGACCCTGATCCGCCGCGACGTGCTCGAACGGGTGCTTCCGTTCCCGGAGTGCCCCGGCATCCAGTTCCACGACCACTGGATCGCTCTGGCCGCGCTCGCCGCGGGCCGTCTGGCCTACGTCGACCGGCCGCTGTATGACTACGTCCAGCACGGCGGGGCGGTGCTCGGCCGGGTGGTCGGCCCCGGCACTGCCGACCGCGTCCGCGGCCGGCTGCGCCCTCCGCGGATGCGCGACTGGCGTGGGGCCTACTTCCTCGGATACCTGCCGGCGCGGATGCGTGCCCAGACGCTGCTCATGCGCTTCCCGGACACCCTGACCGCGTCACAGCGACGTGGCCTGGAACGCTACGTGCGGGCCGAGTACTCGCCGACGGCGTTTCTGTGGTTCGTCTGCCGGCCGCTGCGCATGCTGCTGGGACGGACCGAGACGCGAGGCGGCGAGTGGGAGCTGGCGATCGGAATCGTGTGGCTGTGGCTGGTCGGACTCGTCGCCGGGACGCCGGGCTGGCCTGACCGGTATCTGCTGGACACGAGCTTCCCCGAGCCACTCAGCTTCGCCCAGAAGCGGCTCGGGCGCTGGCGCGAACGCATCTCCTGAGGTTGTCGACAGGTTGGGCGGTGGTTTGCCGGTAGCCTGCATCGCTCCGGAAACGAACGATTCGTGGAGGCGGTGACATGGGAGCGGGCGGGGACGTGGAACTCACGGCCGAGAAGCAGGAGCGACTCGCGGGTCGCCGCGCGGCTCAGCGGCTGGCCGCCGGGCCGACCGTGATCGATGTCCAGGGCGTCTCCAAGCAGTTCACGATCCCCTACAACCGCATGAACTCTTTGCGCGAGCGGGTCGCCAACCCGTTCGCCCATCGCGACGCAAACCTCCTGCATGCGCTCGACGACGTCTCCTTCGACGTGCACGCGGGCGAGTTCTTCGGGATCGTGGGGCGCAACGGGTCGGGCAAGAGCACGCTGTTGAAGATCATGGCGAGCATCTACCGACCCGATACCGGCAAGGTGCGCATGGCCGGGCGCCTGGCACCGTTCATCGAGCTCGGCGTCGGTTTCAACCCCGAGCTCACCTCGCGCGAGAACGTCGTGCTCAACGGTGTTCTGATGGGACTCTCCCGGCGCGAGGCCCGCCGCCGCCTCGACAGCGTGCTCGACTTCGCCGAGCTGCACGACTTCGTCGACATGAAGCTCAAGAACTACTCGTCGGGGATGATGGTCCGGCTCGCGTTCTCGGTGATGGTCAACGCCGACGCCGACATCATGCTCGTCGACGAGGTGCTCGCTGTCGGCGACGCCGCGTTCGGGCAGAAGTGCATCGACGTGTTCACCGCCATGCGCAAAGCCGGGCGCACGATCGTGCTCGTCACCCACGACATGTCGACCGTGCAGCGCTTCTGCCACCGGGCGATGCTCATCCACGACTCGCAGATCCAGTACCTCGGCGACCCCGAGGAGACCGCGCTGCGCTACTACCGGCTGAACTTCGGCGGCGATCCCGACCACGTCACCGAGCGCGGCACGCTGCCCGAGGTCAACGCCACCGTGATCGACGCCTGGCTCGAGAACGAGGCCGGCGAGCGGATCCAGAACGTCGAGCAGGGCGAGCCGATGTTCTTCAACTGCATCGTCGAGGCGCGGCGCGAGCTGCGTCAGCCCGTGTTCAGCTACCAGTTCATCGACTCCGAGGGCGTCGAGGTGTTCGGCTTCTCCAAGCGCATCAAGGTCGACCACGAGCGCGACGATGTGCTCGGCGCCGGACGACGGGTGCTCATCTCCGGCGAGGTCGAGAACCGGCTGCTGCCGGGCCGCTATCACATCAGCCAGTGGGTGATCCGCAACCGGACCCAGGGCGATCTGGCGCTGCACTCGTTCAGCCTGCTGGAGTTCGTCGTCTTCGGCACCGAGAGCGGTTCCGGTCAGGTCAAACTCGATAACGACGTCTCCGCGACGCTCGTCGACTGAAATGAGCACTGAGAGCGTCGGTCCTACCAGCCTCGAGCGGCTCGAGGAGCACATCCCGCTTCCGCCACGGCAGGACGTCGAATTGCGCGACGTCAGCGGCCCGTCGGCGCTCGGCGGCGGGCGACGCCGCGCCTGGGAGCTTCTGTATCTGATCGCCTCGACCGACTTCAAGCGAACCTACTTCGGCACCGCGCTCGGGTACGTGTGGACCATCGGCCGCCCGCTGCTCGTGTTCGGCGTGCTCTACGAGGTGTTCACCAGAGGCCTGCGACTGGGCGAGGCGGTCCCCCACTATCCACAGCTGCTGCTGTTCAACTTCATCCTGTTCGGGTTCTTCCAGGAGGGCGTGGGAACCGCAGTGCCGTCGATCGTGGCCGCGGAGGCGATCGTTCGCAAGACCCAGTTCCCGCGACTCGTCATCCCCGTCGCGGCGGTGCTGACGGCACTGTTCAACCTGGGGATGAACCTGATCGTGGTGTTCATCTTCATCCTGTCCGCCGGAATCAGCCCGCGATGGACGTGGTTCTTTCTACCGCTGCTGGTGTTCGCGACGCTGGTCTGGACGATCGCCGTGGCAATGATCCTCAGCTCGCTCTACCCCCGCTACCGCGACGTCGGGATCATCTGGGGCGTGCTGGCGACCGCGCTGTTCTACGGCGCGCCGGTGATCTACGTGCTCGACCGGTTTCACCACGGGCTGCGGGTCATCATCTGTGCCGATCCGATGGCAATCATCCTCGTCGCGGCCCGCAAGTGGATCATCGATCCCACCGCGCTCGGGCCGGCCGGCGAGCTCGGCGGTCATATCTACTTGCTCATTCCTGCGGGCGTCTTCGTCGTGATGTGCGTGCTCGCGGTGTGGATCTTCCGGCGCGAGGCACCGCGCATCGCCGAGGAGCTTTGACCCGCTCGTTGGCGTAGACGCGCGCCGATGCGCAATCCGAACCCCGCGCGCGACGCGCTGTACGCGCAGATTCATGCCGAGCACCCGCGCCTGGGCACCGCGCTCGCCCAGGACGCGCGGGTCACGCTGTTTCACCGCGGCGAGGGCCGGGAGTTCCGCTCCCGCCTCGACGCCGCGGGGCAGGTCCTGCGCCTCGCCTGGTGCAGTGACGCGTTCCTCGCCCAGGCGCTTTACCGGGTCAAGGCGCGCACCCAGGCGCTGGGTCTCCCGATCGTTCCGCGCCTCGCCCACCGTCTGGCGATGGCGCTGTCGCAGATCTCGATCGGCGACCCCGTCGTCGTGGAACCGGGCGTGTACATCATCCACGGCCAGATCGTGATCGACGGGCTGGTGCGCATCGGAACCGGCGCCGTGATCGCGCCGTTCGTCACCATCGGCCTGCGGGCCGGCGACATCACGGGCCCGACGCTCGAGCCGGGGGTGAGCGTCGGGACGGGCGCCAAGATCATCGGCCCGGTCCGGGTCGGCGCCGGGGCGCAGATCGGCGCCAACGCGGTCGTCGTCGATGACGTCGAGCCGGGGTGCACCGTGGTGGGCACTCCGGCACGGCCCGTGTAGCATCCCGAGCCGTGCGAATGCCGTGGCGCAAACCGCAGACGCAGGAGTTGGCAGCGACCGCCGTGGCGGATCCCGTCGAGCCGCCTCCCGACCTCGATCAGCTGCGATCCGAGATCGCGTCGCTCAGCGAGGCCAACCGGGAGGCGCCGGACCCCGCCCGCGCGCGCGCCCACCGGCGCCCCCGCCCCCCCGCCCGGGTGCGGCGGATGGAGGCGGCGCCCCCCCCCCGCCACTTTCCCGATACCGAGCGGGTGGACGTGGCCAAGGGCGACCCGCTGCCGGAGTTCCGGCGCGACGAGCTCACCCCGGGGCTGCTGCGGGCGGCAATCCTGCGCGACGGCTGCATCCTGATCCGCGGCCTGGTCTCCCGTGAACGAGCGCTCGGACTGGCCGAGGGCATCGACCGCGCGTACGCCGAGCGCGAGCAGACCGAGAACGGCGTCGCGGCCACCGACGGATGGTACGAGGAATTCACCCCCCACGAGCGCTTCGCCAACGTCATCTACCGACACTGGATCAAGGAGGGCGGCGGGCTGCTCGGCGCCGATTCTCCGCGGCTCACCTACCTGTTCATGGAAGCGCTGGGCGAGGCGCGTTTCGGGGAGCTCGTCTCGGGCTACCTCGGCGAGCCGGCGCTGTTCTCGCTCGGCAAGACGACGATGCGCAAGGCCGAACCCAGCGTGTCGGGGCAGTGGCATCAGGACGGTCGGTTCATGGGTCCCGTGCGCTCGTTAAACCTGTGGCTCTCGTTGTCTCGCTGCGGCGACATCGCCCCGGGCCTGGACGTCGTGCCGAAGCGGCTCGACGACTACGTGGCCACCGGGACCGAGGGCGCCGCCCTGGATTGGACGATCTCCGATGCGCAGGCGCAGCAGGCGGCCGGCGAGACCGGCGTCGTGCGGCCGGTCTTCGAACCGGGTGACGCCCTGCTCTTCGACGAGGTCTTCCTCCACAAGACGGGCTCCGACCCGTCGATGCCCAAGCCGCGGTACGCGATCGAGAACTGGTTCTTCGGAGGCTCGAGCTTCCCGACGGACTACGCACCGATCGCCATCTGAACACCACCGGCGGGTTTCAGGCCACCTCTGCCGTGGGCACGCCCGGCGCAGCGCCCGCGACGGCGGACGACGTTCGGTGCTCCGGCTCAAGGTCGCCGGCGAGGACGATCACCGTCCCGGCGAGAACCATGGCGAGCAGCGTCACCGCCGGCATCTGCCAATCCCAGTCAAGCGGAGCGTGGATCAGATAGGTAATGAGCGCGGCGGTTGGCCCCGCGGCCGCCGCACCCACACGACGCAGGGCGCGCGCCGCCGAGAGTCCGACGCCCACGAAGAACGCCGCCAACGCCGCGATCCCGAGCAGACCGAGTTCGGCCAGCACCTGCAGCGGCAGCGAATGGGCATCCTGAGCGCCCTCGGAGATCGTGCGCCAGCGCAGCCAGTAGACGCTCCAGTTGCCCGCCCCCACCCCACGCAGCGGCTCGGTCCCGAACGCGCGCAGGGCAACCCTCCAGTAGTCGAAGCGGTCACTCTGGAGCTTGACCAGACGCGACGACCCGCCGGCGAGCGCCTCGGTGGTCGAGCCGTTGCTCTCCTTGGCCCCCAGGATGATCGCCGCCGCCAGGCCGGCGCAGATGAGCACGGTGGCGATCTGGCCGCTGCGCTGCGGCAGCGAGAGCCCCACGGACGCGACACGACCGTCGAGCAGCCACGACGCGAGCCCGGCGAGGACCATAAGCAGGAGGAGGATGCCGAGCACGATCGCTCCCTGGGTCTCCTGAGTGGCCCGGCTTCCGCTCAGCGAGCTCACCGCCTGAAACGGTGCGCCCGCCGCCCCGCCGAGCACCGCGAAGACGACGCCGGCGCCGAGCCCGACACACTGCCGGCGGCGTGGCACGAGCACCACGAGCGCAACGACACCGGCTCCGCAGGCGAACAGCGCGCCGCGCGAGAAGGAGAGGTAGAGGCCCGAGCCGAGCGGGACGACCGTCGCCAGGGCCAGGGCACGCATCCACCCAGCCCGGGCCTCGTCGCCGGCGAGGCGGACGCAGAGCACGATGCCGAGGGCCGCCAGCTCCCCCATCGCGTTCCAGTAGGTGAGCGGCTGGTAGAGCCGACCCTCGGCTTGCGAGAAGTTGGTGAAGTGAATGATGCTGGGCAGCAGCCTGCCCGAGAGGCCGTAGCCGATCACGATCAGCGCACCGGCAGCGAGCAGGGGCTCGACTGACCGCACCCGCGATCGGTCGAGCAGCAACGCCGCCGCGAGCACTGTGCCCAGGTAGAGAACCACGATCTGCCCCGCCTGGTATGCGTTGGACACCACCGGCGCCCACAGCATCGAGAGCAGGCTGAGCGCCGCCAGTGCGAACAGCCCCCCGAACGCCAGACGGCCCGGCCCGTGAAACGGACGAGCACCCGAGCTCAGCACCGCTCCCAGAACGACCAGGAGCCATGCTCCGAGCCCCGCCCATGCCCGGGGCCCCTGGAAATACCCGCCGGTGAAGAAGGCGAGCACCGTGGGACCGAGGCCCAGGCGCAGGGTCCCGGCGGCTAGAGCGGCGCGGCGCCCCGGGTCAGGAGGAGGACGAAATCGGCATCGGCAGGCAGATCACCACGCGCGTCGGCCGCCCGCACGCAGCTCGCGTCAGACCACGCGGGTTCCCAGCGAATCAGTGTACGCGAGGCGGATGCCCCACGCCCGGCCCGCGCGGCTCGCCGCGAACGCTCAGCCGGGGACGCCGCCGCCCGCACGACGCGCGAGCCGGGTCGAGGCAAGTGGCCGGCGGTAGGCGACGGGCTCCCGCGCTCCCTGGCTCTGGGCCTGGTGAACCTGGGCGAGGATTCCCTCGCGGAACGCCTGCCGACTGAAGCGAGCGGCGCTCTGAACGCAGGCCTCGGGCGAGATCAGTGAGTCGTCGAACTCCAGTACCGCCGCGGCCAGCTCTGCCGCGCCGCCCGACCAGAAGCACCCCGTCGCCTGGTCGATAACCGTCTCCAGGGGGCCCCCTGCTCCCCGGGCGATCACCGGGCGTCCGGCGGCCTGAGCCTCGACCGCCGCGATGCCGAACTCCTCGACCGAGGTCACGATCGCGGCGCGGGCGCTGCGCACCGTCTCCTCGACCACTCGATCGGAGACGCGCCCGGTGAGCGTCACCGTCGGGCCGGCCATCCGCCCGAGCCGGCGCGCGTGCGGACCATCTCCGATGACGACGAGCGGCAGACGCAGACGGTTGAAGGCCTCGATGGCGACGTCGATCTGCTTGTGGGCCATCAGCTCCGACACGATCACGTAGTGGTCCCCGACGGAACCCGGGGAGAAGCGCTCGGTCCGCACCGGAGGATGGACGATCTCGGCCTCACGACCGAAGTAGGTCTGGATGCGATCCCGCGTGATCGCGGAGTTCGCGACATAGCGAGTGGTGCGCTGCGCCGCGCTCCAATCCCACTGGCGCCAGCGCCCGAACAGGCCGCGCAGCAGCGCCCGGGAGACCGGGTCCCGGCGGTGCGCGAGCGTCTTCTCCCGTTCGCTCCACACGTACCGGAAGGGGTTGTGGCAGTAGCTGACGTGGGTCGTCCCCTCCTCGCAGATGATCGCGTGCGCCCACGCCGAGGAACTGGAGACGACGAGGTCGTAGCCGGAGAAGTCAAACGACTCGATCGCCGCGGGGTACAGCGGCAGCAGCGCCCGGAAGGTCGCCGAGGTCGGCCGCAGCCGGTTCAGGAACGAGCTCCTGACGGTACGGTGCGCAAAGCGGCCCTCCGTGCCATCCTCGTCGT
This sequence comes from uncultured Solirubrobacteraceae bacterium, assembly GCA_964246945.1. Taxonomy (GTDB): domain Bacteria; phylum Actinomycetota; class Thermoleophilia; order Solirubrobacterales; family Solirubrobacteraceae; genus Palsa-465. Next base: position 7,741 of record CAXTTD010000138.1, read on the forward strand.
ACACCGCGGTGAAGATGTCGGCCTCCGGCCAGATCTCGCAGAGCTCGAGGAACACGCGCTCCGCGCCGCGCACGTCGAGCAGAAAGTCGTGAACGAGCGCCACGCGCTGGCTATTCATCGCGTTCCCATCCCTGAGAAACTCCCGTCTTCCCTGGACATATGTATCACCGCGCCGGAGTGTAAGCATGAATGCCCCGTTGATCCACCCTAATTTGTCAAAGCTGTTCAACTCTGGGGTGGGAGTCGGGCGATTCGCCTGATCGTCAGCTTCG
>CAXTTD010000139.1:0-7993 GCA_964246945.1 uncultured Solirubrobacteraceae bacterium
GGGCACAACTGCCCCCGCGTCGGCCTGGTGAGGCCGCGGGGCCTGTTCCCGTCGCCCAGCGGGCACAACTGCCCCCTCGGCCCTTGGGCGTGAGCGCGCGTCCACTTGTGCCCGGTCAGACGCCGCCGGGCACGGCGCCGCGCCGATCGCGCAGGATCGCGACAGATCCCCCGCGCGGAGGAAAGCTCGCTCGGGGTCACGCGGGGCTGCTCCCAGCCCGGGGCACCGCTGCGGCCCGGGGCGCGCTTTAGCGCTCGGCCGCGTCGAGGTCGAGTCCGAGGTCGAGCGCCGGCGCCGAGTGGGTGAGCGCCCCGATCGCCACGTAGTCGACTCCCGTGGCCGCCACCTCGGCCGCCCGGTCGAGGCTGAGGCCCCCACTCGCCTCGAGTTTCACCGCGTACGTCTGCGCGAGCGCCACCGCGGCGCGCATCTCGTCCCCGTCCATGTTGTCGAGCAGGATGAGCTCGGCGCCCACCGCCAGCGCCTCGGCCACCTGGGCCGTCGTGTCGCACTCCACCTCGACCGAGACCGTCGGGTACCGCTCCCGCACCGCCCGGAAGGCGGCGGTGATCGACCCGGCGGCGGCGACGTGGTTGTCCTTGATGAGCGCCGCGTCGCCGAGGCCCATGCGGTGGTTCACGCCGCCCCCGCAGCGGACGGCGTATTTCTGCAGCACCCGCAGACCGGGGACCGTCTTGCGCGTGTCGCGCACCGATGCCCGCGGCCGGGAATCCGCGCCCGTCCCCAGGGCCTCGACCCAGCGGGCGGTCTCGGTGGCGACCCCCGAGAGCTGACAGAGCAGGTTGAGCAGCGTGCGCTCCCCGGTGAGCAGCACGCGCAGCGGTCCGCTCACTCGCATCAGCCGATCGCCGGGGGCGACGCGCGCGCCGTCGCCGACGAGCGCTTCGACCTCGGCGTGCCCCGAGACACGCGGCTCGCCGACACCCGGGTCGCCGACACCCGGCACCTCGCCGGCGCGCAGCGCCTCGCCTGCCGCCAGCACCTCGATGACCGCCGCCGCCACCCCGAGCCCGGCGACCGGGCCCGGCGCCCGGGCAACGACATGCGCGGTGCCGCGCGCCGCCGACGGGATCGTCGCCTCGGTCGTGAGATCCGGGCCCCAGGCGAGATCCTCGGCGAGCGCCGCGCGGACGAGCCTCACCACATGACCGTGCTCGACGCCGCTACCGGCGAGCAGCCCCCGGCTCACCGCATGGCGCTCGACGCTCGTCACCCCGGTCATGCCGCGACCGCCGACACGGTCTGCGCCTCTCGGATCTCACCGTCGCGAATCCGCAGCAGCTGATGCGCGTGCCAGCTCGGCAGGGCCTCGCGGAAGTCCGAGCGCCGATGGCAGCCGCGGCTTTCGGTCCGGTGCAGGGCCGCGGTCGCGACGAGCGTCGATACGGCGTGCAGGTTGGTGACCTCGACCGCGTCGCGCAGGCCGACGTTGCCACCCCCGCGGTCGATGTGCCCCCCATCGCCATCTGAATCCCCGGCGCGTCCGTCGCCGGCCGGTTGAGGCCGGCCCCGCGGCGTCGTCGAGAGCTCACCGAGCGCGCGGAGCTGCGCCCGTAGCCCGGATGCGCTGCGCAGCACGCCGCAGCCCGCGCCGGTCGCGGCGACGATCTGGTCGCGCAGCCGGGGGTCGAGCAGGGCGCCGGGCACGCAAGGAGCGGGACGCCCCGACCCGTTCGGACCGGGCGCTTCCGAGCTCATGCCGTCCACCAGTCGGCCGGCGACCCGGCGCCCGGCGATGAGCGCCTCGGTGACGCTGTTGGAGGCGAGCCGGTTAGCGCCCTGCACGCCAGTGCTCGCCACCTCCCCGATCGCGTACAGCCCGGGCACCGAGGTGACCCCGTCAAGATCGGCGAGCACGCCGCCGCACGCGTAATGCGCGGCGGGCGCGACCGGGATCGGCTCCCGGCGCGGGTCGATTCCGCGCTCGAGACACAGGGCCAGGATCGTCGGGAAGCGCTCGCCCCACGTGGCGGCGCCGAACCCGGTCGCGTCGAGCAGCACATGGTCGCTGCCGGTGAGCGTCATCTGGCGGTGGATGGCGGCGGCGACGACGTCGCGGGGGGCGAGGTCGCCGAGCGGGTGCACGCCGGCGGTCACCGCCCCGCCCTCGGTGTCGGTCAGCCGCGCGCCTTCCCCGCGTACCGCCTCGGAGATGAGCGCGGCGCGGCCCCCGCGGTGCTCGGCGGGCGGGACCAGCACCGTCGGATGGAACTGGACGAACTCGACGTCGCGCACGATCGCGCCGGCGCGCAGCGCGAGCGCGAGCCCGTCGCCGGTGGCCGAAGCGGGGTTGCTCGTCACCGGCCACGCCTGGCCGATCCCGCCGGTGGCGAGGATGACCGCGCCGGCGCGCAGCTCGCCGACCACCCCGTCTCGGTCGATCATCCGCAGCCCGCACACCGCCCCGTCGGCGGAGAGCAGCGCGTCGACCGCGATCGCGTCCTCGTGCAGCCACGTCCGGTCCGGTCCGGCGGCTCGCCCCACTGCGGTGACGAGCGCCCGGATGACCGCCGCGCCGCTCGCGTCGCCGCCGGCATGCACGATCCGGCGCGCATGATGACCGCCCTCCAGTCCGAGGGCGAGGGAGCCGTCGCCCTCTCGGTCGAAGTCGACTCCGAGCTCCACGAGCCCCCGGATCGCCTCCGGCGCGGCCGCCGCCAGCTCGGCCACCGCGGCTGGCTCGCACAGCCCGGCGCCGGCCGCCAGGGTGTCCTCGATGTGGCCGCTCAGCGTGTCCGCCGGATCGGTCACCGCGGCGAGTCCGCCCTGTGCCCAGTCGCTCGCGCCGTCGCCGAGCCGGCCCTTGGTGACCAGGGCGACGTCCACGCCGGACTCGAGGAAGGTGAGCGCGGCGCTCAGCCCCGCGGCACCGGACCCGACGACGACGACGTCCGCCGCGGCGTGCCACCGCGCCGGACCGACCGCGAGCGTGTCGGGGATCATTCGCCGGCTCCCGGGCGACCGATCTCGATCATCCGCTGGACCGCGCGCCGCGCCCGGTCGGCGATCGCGGGGTCGACGGTGACCTCGTCGCGGCCCTCGCGCAGGGCGGTGACGAGGTTCTCCGCGGTGATCATCTTCATGTACCGGCAGCTCGCCTGGGGGTTCACCGCGCGGAAATCGGTGTGAGGGGCGGCGCGGCGCAGCTGGTGCAGCATGCCGACCTCGGTGGCCACGAGCACCGTGTCGGCCCGGGTGGACCGGGCCTCCTCCAGCATCGCGCCGGTGGAGAGCACATGCGTGCGGTCGGCCGGCAGCTCCCCGGCGGAGGTGAGCCACAGCGCCGAGGTGGAGCAGCCGCACTCAGGGTGGATGTAGAGGTCCGCATCGGGGTGCTCGCGCACGGCCGTCTCCAGGGCGGTGGGCGAGATGCCGGCGTGGACATGGCACTCGCCGAGCCATACGCGCACGTTGTCGCGACCGGTCATCCGCCGGACGTGCTCGCCGAGGAACATGTCGGGCAGGAACAGCACCTCCCGATCGGCCGGCAGCGATCTCACCACGTCGACCGCGTTGGAGGAGGTGCAGCAGATGTCGGTTTCGGCCTTCACCTCGGCGGTGGTGTTCACGTAGGCGACGACCGCGGCACCGGGATGCTCGGCCTTCCACGCGCGCAGCTGGTCGGCGTCGATCGTGTCCGCCAGCGAGCAGCCGGCTCGGGCGTCGGGGATGATCACGCGCTTGTCGGGGGCGAGGATCTTCGCCGTCTCGGCCATGAAGTGCACCCCGGCGAACACGATCGCCGACTCCGCCGCGGCGGCGGCGATCCGCGACAGCGCGAGCGAGTCCCCGACGTGGTCGGCGACGTCCTGGATCTCCGGGCGCTGGTAGTTGTGGGCGAGCAGCACCGCATCGTGCTCCGCGGCGAGGCGGCGGACCTCGGCGTGCCATTGCGCCCAGTCAGCGAACTCGTGTGGGGGATGGGTGACGCTGGTCTCGGTATCGGTCATGCTCACTCCAGTTCGAGGTTTTCGACTGCAAGGCGAAAACTGAGGCGACAGTAGCATGCCCCCGTGAGCGAGACGCGTCCTGAGACCCGCGACGACGCGGCGCGCTACCGCCACGAGGCCCTCGGCACAGTCTTCCGCGTCACCGACGGACGGCTGTCGGTGCTCTGCTGGCGGCGGCGACGGCAGCCCTACGCGGGGGAGTGGGCGCTGCCGAGCGGGCCGGTCGAGCCGGGGGAAACCCTGGGGGCGTGCGTGGCCCGCCAGCTCGCCGGTCGGGTCGACGTCGCCGAGATCGCCCACCTCGAGCAGCTCGAGACCCGGAGCGATCCGGACCGCGACCCGTTCCAGCGCACGATCGCCACCGCCTACCTAGGGATCGTGCCGGTCACCGCGCACCCGCGACTGCCCGCAAGCGCTGACTGGCTCGACGCCGCGGCGCTGCCGGCGATGGCGTTCGATCACGCCTCGATCGTGGCCTCAGCGGTCGAGCGGCTGCGCAGCAAGCTCTCCTACAGCAACCTCGGCTTCGCGCTCGCGCCCGCGGAGTTCACCATGGCCCACCTGCGCGACGTCTACTCGGCCGCGCTCGGCCGCGAGATCTCGGCCACCAACCTCCAACGGGTCCTGCAGCGCCGCGGGCAGATCGAGCCGACTGGCACCACCGCGCCCTCGAGCAGCGCGGGCGGGCGCCCGGCGGCGCTGTTTCGCTTCGGCGTGCGGCGCCTGGAGATCACCGACCCGTTCGCGGTCCTGCGCCCGTCCGAGCACGCGTCGTGAGCCGGGCCGCGACTCGTGTTGGCTCCGACGCTCCGAGGTCCACCGAGGGGTTGACGCGGCGCGCCGGATCAACCCCGTGATCAACCCCGGCGCCGATGTCACCGCGGCTCGCGGCGTGCACGATGTCAACTCAGTCACTCGCACGACAACGAACCCACAGGAGCTCATCCCATGATCATCATTCCGCTCATCCGTCTCATCAACAAGTGGTGGAAGAACCGCAAGGCCAAGCAGCAGCAGCAGTCGGCCAGCCGCTGAAACTCGGCGCGGGATCTTCGCGCTGCGAGGCGCCGGCACGTCAGCCGCCGGCGCCTCGTCGCCCGTGCGTGTACGCCAGTGACGCTCTCACGCATGGCGGACCGTGGCCGGATGCTGCTGGTTGACGCGGGGTGCCTGTTCGAGGTCCTCGCGCCACGCCGCAGGCCGAACCGGTACGCGACCGGCTCACCGCTGACGAGGACTGGGCGGCCCCCCACGTCGTCGACGTCGAGGTCTACGGCGTCATCCGCGACCAGCACCGGGCTGGGCACCTCGACGGCACGGCGGCCGCGCAGGCGGTGAGCGACCTCGCCGACTGGCCCGGGCAGCGGTTCGCCCACCGCGCCTTCCTGGATCGGGCGTGGGAGCTGCGCGACAACGTGCGCGGTTGGGACGCTATGTACGTCGCACTTGCCGAAGCCCTGGACGCGGTTCTCCTGACGACCGACCGACGGCTCGCGCGGGTCCCCGGTCCGCGGTGCCACATCGAACTGTCGAACCGTCAGCTCAGTCGTAGCCGCCGCCACACCAGCCCCCGAAGCCTCATGCCCGACCCCGCCGATGACGCCTCACTGGTTCGTGGTGCCGCAGGTAGCAGCTTTGCTACCGTCGCCATCGTGTCGACGATCCCGCAGAAAGAGCTTCGCAACAACGTCGGTGACGTGCTCCGACGTGCCGAGCGGGGCGAACGCCTCACCGTCACGGTCTCCGGACGCCCAGTCGCCGTGCTCGGGCCGATTCGCGCGCGCACCTGGGTGTCCGGCGCGGAGCTCCGGGACCTGTGGCGGCTCCCGGTCGACCCCACCCTGGGGATTGACCTCGAACGATTCGATGCGGGGCTCGATGACCCGTGGCGAGGGTAGGTGCGTGCGGTTCTCGACACGTCGGTCCTGATCGGTGACCGACCAGTCGGTGACGACGTCGAGGCCGGGATCAGCGTGGTCTCGATTGCCGAGCTGCATTTCGGGTTGCTGGTCGCGCGTGACGACGAGACTCGCGCGACCCGGGCCACACGGCTGGGCCTGATCGAGGCGCGGTTCCCGGATCCGCTGCCCGTCGATGACCGAGTCGCGCGGGAATGGGGGCACCTGCAGGCGGTCGTCGCCGCCGGTGGCGGTCAGCCACGCCGCCGGGCGGCCGACCTCGCGATCGCTGCCACCGCGCGCGTCCACCAGGCGATCCTGCTGACCGACAATCGCCGGAATTTCACCGCGGTCGCCGACCTGGTCGAAGTCCGCGCGACGGATGGGTAGAGCAACAGGCGCGCAGGGTGACCGCCCGGCTGCCTGACGGCTCGCTCGTCGGCTTTGTCAATGTTGCCTGGGACGGTGGCGACCATGCGTTCCTCCTGGACACGAAGACCAGGTCCGGTCACCAAGGTCGGGGCATCGCCACCGCGGTGGTGAGGATGGCGGCGGAGCACGCCATGGCTGCCGGATGCGGGTGGCTGCATGTCGACTTCCGCGACGGCCTCGAGCGCTTCTACTTCGGCGCCGGCGGCTTCAGACCGACGGCCGCGGGCCTCATCAACCTCCACGCGCTGCGCGACGCATAGCAACCGCGGGCATCGCCCGGCCGGGTCCCCAGCCGCGCTCTCGGTCCACCCCGGGCGGTTGGTGGGGCGCTGCCCCCGTGGAGCTCGACGGACACCCACTGCTCCTCGGCGCCGAGCTGCCGCTGCTGGTCGGTGATGAAACCCAGAAACGCGCTGGCGCCTCCGCGCCGGCGGCGCCGGGGATCGGCGTAGAGACGACCAGTTCTCCAGCGTTCGGTGCGATCAGGCCGCCGTCCCCGGCGACCAACAGGTCCCCGTCGAGCTCGGCGACGACGTACCCGCCCCGGCTCTCACCGCGCGCGCCGATCTCGCCGAGGATCCTCGCCGGTGCGTAGAACTCGGCGATCATGGCGTCTCCATCTCCGGCGTGGCGTGGCGTGGCGTGGCCAGCGTAGCTCCGTGCTCACCGCCGGCATCGCACGGCCCTCGATATCCACGAATCCGGCACGCCGGGCCCGCGCTAGGGTTCGCGCTCCTGAGCACACCTGTCCGATCGATCCTGTCCGGAGACCGAGATGCCCGAGACCACCTATTCCCCCGCTCCCGGTCGCGAGCTCAAGGGCTACGTCGCCCAGCCTCGCGGCGGTGGCCCGTTCCCGGGGGTCGTGGTGATCATGGATGCGTTCGGCCTCAGCGATGACATCCGGGTACAGGCCGACCGTCTGGCCGCGGCGGGGTACCTGGCGTTCGCGCCGGACCTCTACTCCGGTCGCGGCCTGAAGTGCGTCATGGCGACGGTGAAGGCCTCACGCGCAGGAACCGGTGAGGCGTTCATGGACATCGAGGCCGCCCGTCGATGGTTGAGCGATCGCGAGGATTGCACCGGCAAGATCGGCATCATCGGCTTCTGCATGGGTGGGGGATTCGCGCTGCTCTCGGCACCCCGGTTCGAGTTTCAGGTGTCATCGGTCAACTACGGCGAGGTTCCAGACGATGCCGCGCAGCGGCTCGCCGGTGCCTGCCCGATCGTCGCCAGCTACGGCGGACGCGACCGGATGATGCAGGGACGCGCACAGAAGCTCGATGCCGTGCTGGAGTCGCTGAACGTCGCTCACGACGTCAAGGAATATCCCGAGGCGGGTCATAGCTTCATGAACCGGATCAGCACCGGGCCGCTCGGCCCGTTGGTCCGATTTGTCGGGATGAACTACGAGCACGGCGCCGCCGAGGACGCCTGGGTGCGCATCAGCGACTTCTTCGAGCAGTACCTGCGCTGAGCCGGCTCCGGCGCCGGATCGGCCGGGGCGCACACGGTCCGACGGCGAGTCGGGTCTCAACGTCGTGACTGGTCCGCGGAGATGCGGGTGGCTGCGGTCCGACCCTGCTCGCGTCCGGCATCGGCGGCGGCCGCCCTGCGGGAGGCGTCGTAGATGTTGGGTCCGATCCCGGCTCTGCTGGCCTTGTCGGGGACGATCAGATGGACGGTCCGCCC
>CAXTTD010000140.1:0-7081 GCA_964246945.1 uncultured Solirubrobacteraceae bacterium
CTCGGTGTCGATGCCGAACTTCCCGACCGCGTCGGCGTTGGTGGACACCGCGACGAAGTGGCGGGCGATCGCTGCCTCGTCGTGCAGTGCGGCGAGGGTCCAGTCGCGCGCCGTCTGGGCGTTCGTCATCGTCTCGAGCGTCGTGAACGTCTTGGAGGAGACGATGAACAGCGTCTCCGCGGGGTCGAGGTCGCGGGTGGCCTCAGCGAAGTCGGTCGAGTCGACGTTCGAGACGAAGCGCAGCGTGAGCTCGCGGTCGGAGTAGTGGCTGAGCGCGTCGTAGGCCATCACCGGGCCGAGGTCCGAGCCGCCGATCCCGATGTTGACCACGTTGCGGATCCGCTTCCCGGTGTGGCCCTGCCACTCGCCGCCGCGGATCTGCTCGCTGAACGCCGCCATCCGATCGAGCACCTGGTGGACCTCCTGCACCACGTCGGTGCCCTCGACCATCAGTTCCCGGTCGCGGGGCATGCGCAGCGCGACGTGGAGCACCGAGCGATCCTCGGAGACGTTGATCCGCTCGCCCGCGAACATCGCGTCGCGGCGCTCCTGGAGCCCCGACTCGCGCGCGAGGTCGAGCAGCAGCTCCATCGTCTCGGCGGTCACCCGGTTCTTCGAGTAATCGAGGAACAGCCCCGCCCCCTCGGCGACGAAGCTCGTCTCGCCGCGGGTCGCGTCCGCGGCGAACAGGTCGCGCAGCGTTGCGTCCTCCAGCTGCGCGTGATGCTCGGCCAGCTTCGCCCACGTGGGCCGGTCGCGCAACGGCAGCATGGTCGTCTCGGTGCTCATCGGCTCTCCTGGGATCGGACGCGGGGCTCTCGCAGACCCTACTTCCCGATCCGCCGCGAGCTATCTCATTGTCCAGTGCGCTTGGAGAGCGGCCCCACGCCGGGGATGGTGACGGTCACCGCCGGCGCGGTGACCGTCACCGCGGGCGCCGTGACGGTGACCACCTTCGGCACCGTGACGGTCGTTGCGGGCGTCTTGACGGTCGTCGCCGGCGTGGTGACGGTCTGCGTCTGAGTGACCACACCGGCGGCGCGGATCGGCGCCGGTGCCGCAACGCTCGTCGGGGGCTGGGTCGTGAGCAGCCCGGGCGCGATCGGGTTCACCGGGGTCGCGAGCACCGAGCGCAGCGTCGGGATCGACGGAAGCTTGGAGGCGGTGAGCCCATCGATGGTGCTCAGCGAGTTCTGCCACAGGTTGCTGAGCGTCGGCGTGGGCGTCGAGACGGTCTGCACACGCCCGCACGCCTGCAGATTCGCGTACAGGATCGGCGGCTTGATCAGGTCGACGCGGCGGACGCTGATCGTGCCCTTGTCCCAGGAGCCGACGAGATGGCCGCCGGCGTAGGCCTGACCGAGCTCGGTCACCGGGGCAAGCACCCGATGCGTCGAGCCGTCGGGCACCCACGCGCCGATGATCCGGTCGCCGAACGGGACTTTCCCGTTGGGCAGGCAGGCACCCGGTCCGGTGCTCTTGGATCCGTTCTCGTAGAGCACCGACACGTACAGGCCCTGCTTCTGAAAGCCGGTGCCGACCCCGGTGCTGTTGATCGAGACGCCGTTGTCGACGGTCGCGACCTCGGCATTGATCGCGGGGGCCGCGGTGTTGCCGGTGCCGCTGTTGGTCTTCCCAATCGACGAGACGCGGGTGTACGCGACGCCGGGCGTATAGGCGGCGGCGGTCGCGGGCAGGGCGAGCGTCGCGAAGGTGGTCACGAGCGCTGCGTGGCGGATCTTCATGGGAGAGGTCTCCTGCTCGGGGTGGCCGCGGCGCGTCCGTGTCCAGCGGACGGATCCGCGAGCCTTGAGGTCGTGCGACGGCTCGGACCTGGCGGCGCACCTCCGTGGCGCCGGCGCCGAGGCGCTCGGCGCGCATCAGCATGTCTGCGTCGATGTCTACTCCCGCCGAGGGTCCCGCCGCTCAGCGCTCGACGGATGTCCGAGTCCCGGCGGCCACCCCGTTGCGCCTTTGCCCACGTCTGGTGAGCAATAGGCGCCGTCGAACTGGATCCGAGTCTCCGGGTCCACTCCCGCCGCCGCTGAAGACTCTCCAATGCGTCTGACTTCGCGACAGAGACCGAGGCTGTCCGCGTCGGGTTCGACCGCGGCCGACGGGCCGCTGACCGACGCCGAGCAGACCAGCAGCCGCGCCGGCACGACGTGCCCGTTCACGAACTGGTGAGCCCCGGTCTCGCCCCTCGGGAAGACAGACGAGGTCGCCGGAGACGACGTACATCACTCCTCGACGCCGTCGTGGAAGTGTTAGGCCCGCCAGCTTCGCCCGGTCGAGCCGTCGGGCGGTTCGATGAGAACGTCCTCCTGCGGGTCGTGGATGGTCAACCTGAGCCGAGCCGCCAGCGCCACGATCTCCGAGCGATCGCCGTCGCCCGCGACCACGTGATGTTGAGGACGGTTCGTGGGCGACGGCTCTGAGTAGACGTCGTTACATGTAACATGGGCGGGGATGGCGCGTGACCCAACCTCAGCCCAGCGCGTGCAAGCCCACCGACGACGCCTGCGCGAGCAGGGGCTGCGCCCGGTCCAGATCTGGGTGCCCGACACGCGCGCCCCCCAGTTCGCCGAGCAAGCCCACATGCAGGCATCTGCGGTCGCCGCCAGCGATGACGCCGTCGATGATCAAGCGTTCATCGACGGCGTGTCCTGGGACGCTGAGGCGTGAGACGAGGAGAGATCTGGACCGTCGCCGGCCGCGGCGCGTACACCAGGAAGCCCCGGCCCGCAGTCATCGTTCAAGACGACCGTTTCGACGCGACCGCGTCGGTGACGATCTGCGCCATGACGACCGATCCCACCGACGCACCGCTGTTTCGCCTGCCGATCGACCCTGACGCAGAGAACCGGCTCAGTCAGGCCTCGCGGCTGATGGCCGACAAGCTCACCACCGTGCCTCGCGCCAGCCTCGGCGAGAGAATCGGACGGCTCAGCGACGACGACCTCGTGCGGCTTGAGCGAGCGCTTGTTGTCTTCCTCGGCCTCGCCTGAGCACCAGCCTCGCCCTTCTTCGATGATCGGGGAGACAGGATTTGAACCTGCGACCGCCCGGCCCCCAGCCGGGCTCACGGGGTTGGTCTCAAGTAAAGACCCTTATCCCATAAGGGTTTGGTGGATCCGCCTGGCTCGCAGTTGGCTCAGTTTGATGCCCACTTTGATGCCCTCTCGCTGAATTGACTTGCGACCGATGCGACTCATGCAAAACTTGCAGTCGGTGCGATACCCTGACGTCATGCCGACCGATGCCATGTCACGTGCTGGATATGTTCGCGCACTCCCGACGTTTGCCGAGACAGCGACGCTGGTCGGGCTGGATCCGTCGGGCGTCAGCCGCGCAGTCAAGCGATTGGAGATAGAACCGCTGCCGTGGGGCAACCGCGAGAAGCACCTGGCCATCGCCGACGTGCTTCAGATCGCTGTTCACGCCCAGCGGTTCACGCTCGAGGAGGTCGGCGGTGGACTTCTCGATTGGGCTGCACGCGAGCACCCGGGCCACGCCGAGACGATCCGCGTTGAGATCGATGCGTTCTTCGCTGGATTGCCCGAGCCGGAGGCGACGCCTCCAGACCAGTTCATCGCCGAGCTCCGGGCTGCGCTGCCGCATAAGGCGGCTGAGCGGGCGATCGAGCTCTATCTCGGCCTGGCCGCGAAGACCCAGTAGTCGCCCGGGTACCCGCCCCGACGTCGACCTGGCGTCAGACCGAACGCCCGGAGCTGCTCGACGTCCAGTTCGATCGCACTGTCGCGCACGAGACCGACCTCACCGCGTTGGACGGTAAGCCGATCGATCGCCGCGGCGACGCAGAGGAGAAGCCACAGGGCAATGAGATATTCGGAACGAAGATCGCCTGTCCCCCCGCTGGCGATCGCCGCTGACGTGACCAGGTGCGGGCGACCGACGACTCGAAGTGCCAGCTCAGCAGCGCAGCGACTCGGTTGTCATTGGCGAGATCGCTCGCGAGCAGGCGCCTGCCCTTCGCGCCGTCAGCTGAGTGCCAAGCGGCAAGTACGGCGCGGCCGGCGGGTGAGGGATAGAGCCGACGCTGGCTCGACGCCAGGCGCCAGCGGGCAGGCCCGGCGCCGTGGCCATCGGGCGACGGCATCAGGTGGTCGAGCTGGATCCGAGTCTCGGGGTCGCCACCCCGCCGCCCGCCGGCCACCCTGATCACCCCAGCCAGCCGGTCCACCAACTCCGACGCTGGTCCGACGCTCACGCGCCGCGAGGCCGCGAGGAGGCCGTGTCCGCTGAAGACTCTCCGCGCGGGTCGGAGTCGTCCGGAGTCGGGGTCGGCGCGACGTCGTGAGCACCGAAGACACCGTTGACGAGCTCCGCCTCGTTCGCGCCGGGCACGTAGTGGGTGTAGACCATCGTCGTCTTGATATCCGCATGCCCCATCCACGCCTGAAGCGTCCGAAGCGGAACACCGGCCGCCGCGCACTGGGTACCGAACGTATGTCTCAGGTCGTGAAACCGAACCTCGCGGACCCCGGCGCGCTCCAGCGTGCGTTTGAATCGCTTGCTGACCTGGCCGCGTTCGAGCGGATGGCTCGTGTGCGGATGACCGAACACAAGGTCATCTTCCACCTGGTAGGCGGATGACTGCGACAGCAGCTCCAGCTCGCGGCCGACCGATCCGCCATCGGTACCGCGCGCCGACAGCCGGGACTTGGGCGAGCGGAACGAGCCTCTGACGTACGGCCTGACGACGCGGATCTTCTGAGCCCCCCAGTCGACGTCCCGCCAGCGCAGCCCAAGCAGTTCGCCCTGGCGTAGGCCGGTCATCGCCGCGGTGAGGTAGAGAGCCCGGTCGACGCGTGCCAGGTCGTCGTGGAGGACGGCGTCGGGAGTTGCGTGGTAGAGGGACATCGCGGTGGCGGCCGAGCATTCGAGGCGCCGGCCGACCTGCTGCCATTCCAGCTGCTCGATGTCTCGCAGTGCCCGCGCCTGCGCCGCGCGGGCGAGCGTCGCCGGTGTGTGCCGGCAGACGGGAACGGTTGCGGCGGTCAGGAGAGCATCCAGCTCGCCATGATCGAGGAAGCGAATCTCCGTGTCGTCATCCTCAGGCGACGCCGGTTTGTCAACCGTGCGGCAGGGGTTCGCGTGGGCCCAGCCCTTCGAGACGGCGAACTCGAAAATGTCATTGAGGTGCACGTACAGGTTGCGGACGGTCTTCACCGCCAGCTCGCAAAGTCCGCGATCGATCCGGTCCTCCGCGTCGAGGCAGGCGTCAGCGAAGTCCTCGACGTCGTCGGCGGTGATGGCGTCGATCGCCTTCTCCCCGAAGAACGGCGCGAAGTGGATTCGGATCTCCGACTCGTAGTTGGCGAGCGTCGTATCCGGCTTGCGGCCGCTGCGCGCGAGCTGTTTGTTGCGGCGGTTGCCGACCTCGGCAACGCTCATGCGCTCGGTGACAGGCGGCGGAGCAGATTCCGTCTGAAGCATCAGCTCGCGCACGCGTGCCTCGGCCTGCGTACGCGTGAGGCCCTCGCGACTGCCGGGCTGCCGCATTGGTCCCAACGACCGCTTCACGAGACGGCCACGGACGTACCACTGTCCATACCAGCGGTTGCCCCGCTCGAACACCGCGCCGGTGCCCCGGGGGCGCCGCTGCCGCGCTTTCGCGGCGCGGGGCTTGCTCGGCTGCTTCTGACAACTCGATCGACAGTATCGGCCGGCCGGCGTCGTTTGCCCGATCAGGGAGAGCTGGTTGGTGTCGATGACTGGCGCGTGTCTCACGGCCGGCGACGAGCGGAGGCTCCACGTTCGCGCGACTCGATCCACGCCTCGATCGACTCGCGCCGGAACCTGACCGCGCGCCCCAGCCGAATGTGCGGGAGGCGGCCAGCGCGCACCTCGCGGTACACCCAGTCAGTGCGGACGCCGAGGTAGTCCGCCACGTCCTCCAGCCTCGAGCAGTCGCGTGCCTGCTGAGTGCGAGGAGGGAGTGCCGGGTGGCGTCACCCCTTCCCGGGTCGGCGCGAACGGCGGGTGATTTGCATCGGGCTGGCGGCGGGTCACAGCGAAGGTCTCTGCGCTCAGCTGCGGATGCCGCAGCAGGATCTAAACTACGCGATTGTGCTATTTGCGCTAATCATTGCACGCCCTGAGGACGGCCGATGAACGAAGGCCACCTAGACGCCGCCGACGACCCCTGGCTGACGGTTGCGGAGATCGCCGCAGAGCTCAGGCTGAATCCGGCCACCATCAGGCTGTGGATCTCGAAGGGGACGCTTCCGGCGACACGAGCAGGTCGACGCAAGCTGCTGATCCGCCGATCCGATCTCGATCGGCTGCTCCGCGACATGCGCGGCGAGCACCCTACGGGTGACCCGCTGCCGCGACCCGAGGGGGTTATGACGACCGACGCTCACCACCGCTGTCGCGCAGACAGCTGTCCTCGGCGGACATCCACGGCCATCGGCCCGAGCCGGGCGAGATGGAGGAGATCATCCGTGGGATTCAGCTGGCCGACGAAGCGTGGGAGCAGGCTCGTGCAGCCAGCGAGAGTCCGCCTCCGGATGCGGACTTTCCTCGCCGGCTGCGAGCGCTCGCGGACGCGTGCGAGCAGCAGGCCGCCTGGCTGCTGAGTGCCGCCCAGACGCTCGGGTTCGAGTGGACGCCGGTGTCAGATCGTCGAGACATGGTGGTTTCGAATGAGCTGCGACCGGGTGCGAACCGCCCTGGCCCGCCGCCTCTGTGGGGCGAGTTTGACCGCAGGGTCCAACGGCTCGAATTGGCCATGACCGGCAGCTGGATGTACTACGTCGCCTGGGCCTATCGCGACCTGGCCGAGGTGATGTATGCCATCGCTGATCACCTCGGCGGCGGCGCTGATCAAGCGGAGCGCGCGGAGCAGCGAGCCTGCGCAACCTGTCCGCAGCCTGGTCCGCGTCCGGTGGAACCACGCGGATCGGATCGCGGACCACCTCCGTCCGCCGCCCGCCCCGCCGTTACTGGAAGTTGGATGGTCCGGGGGTCTCTTGGTGGCAGCTGACTACCCGCCCCCCACGTACAAGCACAAATGGGTGAAGTTCGGGTAGTCAGCTGCCAGTCGAGACCATGG
>CAXTTD010000140.1:7091-7906 GCA_964246945.1 uncultured Solirubrobacteraceae bacterium
GTTGGCTGTCGGGGGGGGCGGACGGCGGGTCATGGACGGCAAACACCGGGGGTTGGTTCATGAGGAAGCAGGGCATTCCGGGTCCGGGGGCTGTGCGGGTCGGGCGGTTCATCGGGCGACTGGGAATCGTGTCGCTACCAGCGGTGCAGGCGGGGCTCGATCTCGATCAGCGCGTGGTGCGACGACACGTCGCGAAACTCGAAGCGGCGGGCTGGCTGCAACGGGAGCCGTGGATCTGGGGTGAGGGCTCGGTGGCGTGGCTCACGAGCGCCGGCGTCGAGGGCGCCGGGCTGGGCGGCGTGCGACCGGTGAAGTCGCCGCCCGGCGCGACGACGATCGCGCACGGCGTCCTTGTCGGATGGTCAGCAGCACGAGCTGAGCACAACCAGCGGGTGGAAGTCAGCCCGCGAGCTCGCACTCGACCGCGAAGCCTGGGCCGTTTCTATGCGACGCGAACGCGGCTACGCCGAGCGACTGCCCGACCTCGCTGTCTGGCTTGACAGTGCAAAAGCGCCGGGGGCAGTCATCGCCGAGCACGGCGGGCGCCGCGAGGACCGCCAGAAGATGATCCTCGAGGGCTGGCGCGACGCGATCTCCTCCGGCCGTTACATGGCCGTGCGCTACGACTGCGCCAGTGAATCCGTCGCGCGCTGGATCGCCCGCCTTGCGAAGCAGGTCGGGCTGCGCGACTCGGAATTCAAGGCGTTCGTACAGATGACCGCCGAGCAGATCGCTGCCCTCTCCCCCCCCCCCCCCGCCCCCCCCCCCCCCCCCGGGGGCGCGGCCACGCCCACCGCCGCACCCGCGCCCGCCCC
>CAXTTD010000141.1:0-6635 GCA_964246945.1 uncultured Solirubrobacteraceae bacterium
ACGCCCCGCCGGACGCCGTCCGCGCCCTCCTGACCCAGACGCGAGATCGCATCGGTACCCTTCAGTCAATGGCAGAACGCGAGCACCGGACGCGATCGCGCGCCAACCCAGGCGGCATGGACGTCCTCACGGTCATCGACCCCAGCGGCGAGGGGGTGCAGCCGTTCCGCGGCCGCAAGCCGTCGTGGTTCAAGGTGCCCGCGCCGGGCGGGCCGCGTTACCGCGCGCTGCAGGACCTGATCGAGACCGAGAACCTCCACACCGTGTGCCAGGAGGCGGCCTGCCCGAACATCGGCGAGTGCTGGCAGCGGGGCACCGCGACGTTCATGATCCTCGGCGACACCTGCACCCGGCGCTGCGGCTTCTGCAACGTGCAGACCGGCAAGCCGACCTGGAACGACCCGCTCGAGCCCGCCCGCGTCGCCCGCAGCGTCGCGAAGATGGGCCTGCGCCACGCCGTCATCACGAGCGTCGACCGCGACGACCTGCCCGACTACGGGGCCGCGGCGTTCGTCGGGGTCATCCGCCAGATCCGCCGCCAGGCGCCGCGCTGCAAGATCGAGGTGCTCACCCCGGACTTCCGCGGAGCCGAGATGCCGCTGGCCAAGGTGATCGCCGAGCGCCCAGACGTGTTCAACCACAACGTCGAGGTGGCGCCGCGCCTGTACCCGGTCGCGCGCCGGGGCTCCACGTGGGAGCGCTCCACGCGCGTGCTGCGCACCGCCAAGGAGATGGCCGGCGACGCGGTGACCACCAAGTCGGGGCTGATGGTCGGCCTCGGCGAGACCTTCGAGGAGATGGTGGACGCGCTCGGTCAGTTGCGCGAGAACCACGTCCAGGTCCTCACCGTCGGCCAGTACCTGCGCCCCACCGAGCGCCATCTGCCGATCGTGCGCTATTGGCACCCCGACGAGTTCGCCGCGCTCGAGCGCGCCGCCTACGAACTCGGCTTCGAGCACGTCGCGGCCGGCCCGCTGGTGCGCTCGAGCTACCACGCCGATCAGCACATCAGCCAGGACGAGCCCGGCGTGGGCCCGCTCGCGGAGGCCCTCAGCGCATGAGCCCGCGCCGCCAGCGAGTCCTGCTCGCCCTGCTGCTCGTCGGCGCGCTGGCCCTGCTCGTCGCCCCGGAGGCACTCGCCTCGGCCGGCGGCGGCTCGATCGGCTTCAGCGACGGTGGGGGCGGCGGCGGTGGCGGTGGAGGCAACGGGTTCGTGCTGTTCATCCTGTTCGACCTGCTCATCCACATCGCCGTCCTGGGTCACGGCCTGGGCGCCCTGTTCCTGCTCGCCTGCGCCCTCGTGTGGCTGTTCGTCACCCGGGGGCTGCCGCGGATGAGCGACGCCTGGCACCCCCGCGCCGCCCAGCGGGCGCCGCACACCCACCCCCGCCGGCCGGGCGGGAGCCGAACCCGCGCGCGGGAGCGCCGCGTCGAGCGCGCGGCCGCCGAGGCGGCCGAGTCCGATCCGGCGTTTGCCGCCGACGAGGTCCGTACCGCCGGGGAGACCCTGTTCTGCGACATCCAGTCCGCCTGGGACGCCGACGACCGCATGCGTTTGCGCAACCTAGTCGCGCCCGAGCTGCTCACCGAGTGGGAACGGCGGCTCGACGACTACGCGCGCCGTGGCTGGCGCAACCACGTCGAGGTCCTCGGCGAGCCGACCGTCGAGCTCGTGGGGCTCACCCACCGCGGCAATGCCGAGACCGACCGGGTGACGGTGCGCATCGACGCTCGCATGAAGGACTACGTGGTCGATCGCTCGGGCCGGCACCTGAAGCGAACCGGCCGTCTCGGCGAGACGACCCGGGTGCGCGAGTTCTGGTCGCTCGGGCGTCGCTCGAGTCACTGGGTGCTCGCCTCGATCGAACAGGGCCACGAGGGCGATCACGCGCTCGATGAGCAGATCGTGGCCACGCCGTGGGCTGACGAGCGTGGCATGCGCGACTCGGCGCTCGTCGAAGGCGCGGTGGCCGACGCGGCGCCCGCCGGCACGAGTCCCGCCGAGCTCGCCTCGGTCTCCTACGACGGCGACGCCGAGGCGGCCGCCAACGACCTGAGCGTCGCCGACGGCCGGTTCGCGCCGGCGATCCTCGAGGTCGCCGCCAACCGGGCGGTGCAGGCGTGGGCGCTGGCCATTGACGGCTCCGACCACGCTCTGGATGAGATCGCCACCCCGCAGGCGCGGCGCGAGCTGCTGTACGCCGGGGACTCGAGCGGGTCGCTGCGACTCGTCGTGCGTGGTCCGGTCATCAACCGGATCAGGGTCGCCGGACTCGACGCGGGCGCGCAGCCCCCGACGATGACGATCGAGGTCGACATCACCGGCCGGCGCTACCTGGAGAACCGCGACACCGCGGCGGTGCTCGCCGGCAGCCGGACGCGCAAGACGAGCTTCACCGAGCGCTGGACGCTCAGCCTTACCGACGACGAGCGCCAGCCGTGGCGCATCACCGCCGTCTCCTCACCCGTCGGACTCTCCTGAGACCCGCCCCGCGGGTGCGATGACATTGCGCCTCGTGGTGCTCGCGATCACCCTGGTCGTGATCGCGTTCATCGCCCTGCTCACCGTCGAGGACATCATGCAGAACGGGGTCTCGGCGATCGACGTCGTCGCGCTTGCCGTCGTCGGCCTGTTCGCGACCGGGATCTGCGGCGCGCTGTGGGAGTCGATCCGCCGCGGGGAGTGAGCGGCGGGCCCGCCCGCGAGGCGCGGGCGGCCCGTCGACGCGGACACCGGGCCGACCGGCGAGGTGTCGCCGGTCAGTCCCTCTAGAAGCTGGTGTTGAGCAGCCGCGTGGCCTTCTCGCCGAGCTTCTCGCCGGCCTGAACCCTCTTGTCGGCGCTGGCTACGAGCTGCTGGGTGTGGGCGGCGTTGCCCTCGGCGAGCTCGTGGAACGCGCGGCCGAGCTTGTAGAGCGCCCCACCGATGTCGCGCACCCCGCCGACCCAGTCGTGGCGACCCTCGCTCTGGCGGGTGGAGTCCGCGGAGGAGTGCGACACGTACGTCGCCGCGCGCTCGTACTTCGCCGCCAGGGTGTCGAACGCGTGCCAGAGCTTGGTCGGATCCTTGTCGCCACCCTTGAGCAGCTTCTCGGTTCGGGCGAGCGACTTGCTGACGAGAATCACCTTGTTCTCGTGGTTGATCGCCGTGATCACGTTCGTGCTCGCGCTCGCCGAGCCCGTCGACACCGCGAGCGTCACCGCCACCGCGCCCGCCGACGCCAGCGTCAACAGCCACCTCTTCACCATCGTGCCCTCCGTTGATCGGGAACGGCGACGGTCCGTCGCCGCCTGGTCGATGCGTGGCGGCCGATTCCCGGCGAACGAGCCCCGCGCGCCCGGGGGACAATACCGCGCGCGGCGGTTCTCGCACCGGCACGCGGCCTGCCCGGGGACGAATGTAGGCTGTGGCCGATGTCGGTGGTCGAGGTCATCGCCGCCAAGCGGGACGGGAGCGAAATCGAGGACGGCGCGCTGCGCGAGCTGGTGCTCGCGTACGCCCGCGACGAGTTGCCCGACTACCAGATGTCCGCGCTGCTCATGGCCGGGCGCATCCGCGGCTTCTCCCATCGCGAGGCGTTCGCCCTCACCTCGGCGATGCTCGACTCCGGCGAGCGCATCGAGCTCACGGGGCTCAGCGGCCCCACCGTCGACAAGCACTCGACCGGCGGCGTGGGCGACGGCACCACGCTCGTGGTGGCCCCGCTGGCCGCGGCGTTCGGAATGCAGGTGCTGAAGCTTTCCGGTCGCGGGCTCGGACACACCGGCGGCACCCTCGACAAGCTCGAGGCGATCCCCGGGATGCGCACCGCGCTCTCCGTCGAGGAGCTCCGGCGCCAGGTGCAGGAGATCGGCCTCGCCGTCGGGGCGCAGACCGCGGCCCTGGTCCCCGCCGACCGCAAGCTGTACGCGCTGCGTGACGTCACCGCGACCGTCGACAGCGAGGCGCTCATCGCCTCGAGCGTCATGAGCAAGAAGCTCGCCGGCGGCGCGGCCCACATCCTGCTCGACGTGAAAACCGGCTCGGGCGCGTTCATGCGCGAGCCCGCCGCCGCGCGGAGCCTCGCGCAGCTGTGCGTAGAGATCGGCCGCACCGCCGAGCGGGAGACGGCCGCGCTCATCACCGACATGAACCAGCCGCTCGGCGAGCTCATCGGCAACGCGATCGAGATCCGCGAGGCGGTCGAGGTCCTGCGGGGCGAGCGTCCGGGACGCTTCGCGGAGCTCTGCCTGGAGCTCACCGGTCATCTCGCCGCGCTCACCGGTCTCGCCGAAGACCCCGCGGACGGCGTGCGACGCGCCCGCGAGGTGTGCGACAGCGGCGCCGGGCTCGAGCGCTTCCGCGCCTTCGTGGAAGCCCAGGGCGGCGATCCGCGTGTCGCCGATGACCTCTCGCGGCTACCGCAGGCGCCGGTGACCCACGAGGTGAGCGGGCGCCACGACGGCTACCTGAACGCGATCGACACCGCTGCAATCGGCCGCGCGGCCGCGTCGCTGGGCGCCGGCCGGGAGCGACTGGAGGACGAGATCGACCCCGCGGTGGGCGTCGAGATGCTCGTCCATCTCGGCGATGCGCTGCGCGCCGGCGAGCCGGTCATCCGGGTGCTCGCGCGCGACGCCGCCGCCGCGGAGCGCGCGGGCGTGATCGTGCTCGACGCGCTCACCGTCGCACCCGAGCGCGTCGATCCGCCGCCGCTCGTGCACCACGTCATCGAACCCCCGACCGGAAGGGCGCACGGATGAGCACCACGTCGGAGCCGAGTCCCCACCGCGAGCGCCTCGAGACCCTCGGCGTCGCGCCGATCCCTCAGGAACGCCGCACGATGACCCCGAACCGGGTGTTCGTCGTGTGGGCGATGGCCTCGGCCTCGGCGCTCACCCCGATCCTCGGCGAGCTGCTGTTCAACTTCGGGCTGGTGTGGCTGATCGTCGCGATCGTGCTCGCGTGGGTGCTCGCGTTCATCCCCGCCGGCCTGTTCTCCGAGATGGGGCGGGAGATCCCGCTCACGGCGCTGATCGTCGCCCGCCGCACCTACGGCCAGGCGGGCGCGTTCGTGTTCAGCGTGCTGTTCACGGTGGTGAACGTCGGCTTCTTCGGGCTCAACACCGCGGTCGCCGGCTCGCTGCTGGCGGCGATCGCCCACTCCTCGAGCGCGACGCCGTGGACGTGGCTGGTCGGCGTGCTGCAGACGGCGGCGGTGCTCGTCGGGATGCGCTTTCTCGAGCCGTTCTACCGCTACACCGCGGCGGTGTTCGTGGTCTGCTACGGCGTGCTCGTCGGCTACCTGATCGCCGACTACCACCTCACCGTCCCCACGTCCTCCGGCGCCCTGCACTGGGGCCCCGCGCTCACCACCATCCTGTCGCTGAGCATCCTCGCCTGGACCTACAAACTGTCCACCGTCACTCGCTTTGCGCGGCCGCGCGGTCGGGGGGAGCGCACGACGCCCGCGTGGTTCCTCGCCGCCTCCAGCGGGATCATGCTCGCGGTGCTCGTGCTCGGCGTGGTCGGCATGTTCAGCCAGGAGGCGACCCACAACTGGAACGTCGCGCTGCTCGGCACGAAACTCTCGTGGGTGGGGACGATCGCCGCGATCGGCGTGGTGCTCGCGATCATCCACACCAACGCGATGAACCTCTACCCCTCGACGGTCGACCTGCTCGTGGCCGCCAACACGCTGACGGCGCCGCGCCGCTGGGAGCAGCCGGTGGCCACGCTGGTACTCGGGGTGCTCTCGACGCTGCTCGCGGTCGCTGGCATCCTCGGGCACATTTCGAGCTTCGTGAACTCGATCGGCGACGCGCTGTTCCCGTTCACGTTCGTGATGCTCGTCGATTGGCTCTACGTGCAGCGCCGCGCCACCCCGGTCGACGCGTTCTTCACGCCGCCGCGCACGTTCTCTGGCTGGCTCGCGCTGCCCGCCGGGTTCGCGTTCGCGGTCGGCTGCGCGTTCTCCATCTGGTTCCACCTGATCGCGCCGACGTGGTTCAACGACCAGTTGCCCGCGCCGTTCGTGGGCGGGCTGCTGAGCGCCGCGATCTACGGGGCGATCGCCGTTGCCGCGCCCAGCCTGGTGACCCGCCCCGCAGCGGTCGTGCCCGCCGGCGGCGGCGGTGGGTCGTGACCGGCGTGTCCACTCACGAGCCCGCAGACGGGCTGCGCTTCGGCACCGCCGGGCTGCGCGCCCCCATGGGCCCCGGCCCCCATGAGATGAACCGCGATACCGTGCGCCGGGCGAGCGCCGGGCTCGCCGGCTTCGTGAGCGCGTCTGCCGCCCGACCGCCCGGGAGCCCGACCGGACCGCCCACGATCCTCGTCGGCTACGACGCCCGCCACCACTCCGCCCAGTTCGCCCACGACGCCGCCGCGGTGTTCGCCGGCGCCGGGGTCCGCGGACGGCTGATGGTCACGGCGACGCCGACGCCGGTGCTCGCCTACGCGGTCCGCGCCCTGCACGCCGACGCCGGGGTGATGGTGACCGCGAGCCACAACCCGGCGACCGACAACGGCTACAAGGTCTACGGCGCCGACGGCGCGCAGATCATCCCCCCGGTCGACGCCGAGATCTCGGCGCGGGGGGGCGGCCCGCCCCCCCCCCCCGGCCGGCCCCCCCCCGCCCCCCCGCCCCCGCCGG
>CAXTTD010000141.1:6645-7897 GCA_964246945.1 uncultured Solirubrobacteraceae bacterium
TCGCGGGGGGGGGTTCTCGCCGCCCCCCGCGGCGGTGGCGATCCCGCTCGGCGAGCCCGAGCGGCTGCGCGAGGACATCGTTGCCCGCTACCTCGCCGAGGTCGTCCCCGCCGCGCTCACCCACGTCCCCGCCGACCGCGAGCTTCAGATCGTCTACACGTCGGTGCACGGCGTGGGCCGCGACGTGGCGCTGCCCGCGCTGCAGCGCGCGGGCTTCCCCGCGCCCCACGTCGTCGCCGCCCAGGGGAACCCCGACCCCGACTTCCCGACCGCTCCCCGGCCGAACCCCGAGGAGCCTGGCGTGCTCGACCTCGCCCTGCGCGACGCCCGGGAGCGTGGCGCCGACATCGTGCTCGCCAACGACCCCGACGCCGACCGGCTCGCCGTCGCCGTACCGTGGCCGGGGGTCGCGGGCGGGTGGCGCACGCTCACCGGCGACGAGGTCGGCACGCTGCTCGCCGACGGACTGCTGCGCGGCGTCCCGGACCCCGCCGGCGCGCTGCTGCTCACCACCGTCGTCTCGAGCTCGCTGCTACGCCGCCAGGCCCGGGCGGCGGGCGCCGACTACGCGGAGACGCTCACCGGCTTCAAGTGGATCATGCACCTCGCGGAGCGTTCGCCGGCGCCGCTGCTGCTCGGCTGCGAGCAGGCGCTCGGTTATGCGGTCACCGAGCTCGTGCGCGACAAGGACGGGATCTCCGCGGCGCTCGCGGTGGCCGCCCTCGCCGCCCACGCCAGAGCCCAGGGTCTCTCCGTCAAGGATCGCCTCGACGCGATCGCCGAGCGCTTCGGCCTACACGCGACCGCCCAGCGTTCGCTCGCCCTCACCGGCGCGCGCGATGCGCAGCGAGCGGCGGGCGAGGTGCGGCGGCTCTGCTCGCACCCGCCGGATTCGCTGCTCGGCGAGCCGCTGACCACGATCGACGACCTCTCGCGCGGCGAGCGCCGCGTTCCCGGTGGCAGTCCGCCGACCTCGCTCGGGTTGCCGCCCTCGAGCGGGGTGATCCTCCACGCCGGCGAGGCGCTGCGCCTCGCGATGCGCCCCAGCGGCACCGAGCCGGTGCTGAAGCTCTATCTGCAGGTCCTCGAGCCGGTCACCCCCGGCCAGGCCGACGCCGCCCGCGAGCGGGCGAGCGCGCGGCTTGACGCGCTCGCCGCCGAGGCCGAGGAACTGATCGCCCCATGAGTTCTCCGAACCTCACGCGATCAGCGCTGGCCGCGATGGTCGATCACACGCTGCTCGCGCCCGAGG
>CAXTTD010000142.1:0-7760 GCA_964246945.1 uncultured Solirubrobacteraceae bacterium
CGGTCGACGAACTGGCCGGGCAGCAGGTCGGTGTCGCCCTTCTGGTCGACCCGGACCTTCTTCATCATCTGGCGCACGATCAGCTCGATGTGCTTGTCGTTGATGTCCACCCCTTGGGACTTGTAGACCTCCTGGACCTCGCGGACGAGGTACAGCTCGGTCTCGGTCCGGTTGCGGATCGCGAGCAGCTCGTGCGGGTACAGCGACCCCTCGTTGAGCTGGGTCCCCGGCTCGATCGACTGGCCCGACTCGACGTAGAGCAGGGTGCGGCGCGGGAACGTGTTGCGGTGCTCCTCGCCGCCCTCGTCGGTCACCACGACGGTGATCGACTTGTCGGTCTCCTCGATCGAGACGGTGCCGCCGACCTCGCTGATCTTGGCCAGGCCCTTGGGCTTGCGCGCCTCGAACAGCTCGACGACGCGCGGCAGGCCGTGCGTGATGTCCGCGCCCGCGATACCGCCGGCGTGGAACGTGCGCATGGTGAGCTGCGTGCCCGGCTCGCCGATCGACTGGGCGGCGATGATGCCCACCGCGTCACCGATCTGGGCCGTCGCCCCGGTCGCCATCGACCGTCCATAGCAGGCCTGGCAGACGCCGGTGGGCGCCTCGCACTTGAGCACCGAGCGGGCGGCGATCGTGATCACCTCGCCCTTGGCGTTGTCCTCGGCCCACGCCTCGACGAGGTCGGCGAGCTCGGCGCGGTCGATTTCCTTGCCCTGCTCCACGATGACCCGGCCGCGCTTGGTCGCGATCTCCCGGGCGGCCACCCGTCCGATCAGGTTGGTGTTCGGCTGGTCGGTCGGCCGCAGGCCATGGGTCTCGGGGTCGACCTCGAGCTGGTACACCGGCATCTCGATGGACTCCTGGGTGCCGCAGTCCTCCTGGCGGATGATCACGTCCTGGGAGACGTCGACCAGGCGCCGGGTGAGGTAGCCCGAGTCGGCGGTGCGCAGCGCCGTGTCGGCGAGGCCCTTGCGGGCGCCGTGGGTCGAGATGAAGAACTCGAGCACCGACAGGCCCTCCATGAAGTTGGCCTTGATCGGCCGCTCGATGATCTCGCCCTTCGGGTTGGCCATGAGGCCGCGCATGCCGGCGAGCTGCCGGATCTGCGACGCCGAGCCACGGGCGCCCGAGGTCGCCATCATGGCAATCGGGTTCATGGGGTCCAGGTTGCGCATCAGCGCGTCGCCGACCTCGTTGGTGGCCCGGTCCCACAGGCCAGTGACCAGCTCGTGACGCTCCTCCTGGGTGATCTCGCCGTCCTCGTACTGGGCCTCGATCGTCGTCACCTGCGTGTCGTACTTGGCGAGGATCTCCGCCTTCTCGGACGGCGTCTGAGCGTCGTTCTTGGAGAACGTCACCCCGGCGCGCGTCGCGTACTTGAAGCCGACGTCCTTGAACGCGTCGAGCACCTGCGAGATCGATGAGGCCCCGTACTTCTGCACGAGCTCGTCGATCATCGCGACCGAGTCGCGCTTGCGCATCGCCTGGTTGGCGAACACGTAGGTCGAGGGGTCGAAGTCGGCGCCCATCGCCTCGGCGAGGGCCCGCTCGATCGCCTCGTTGTAGATGATGCGTCCCACGGTGGTGAGCACATGGCCGCCCTGCAGGCCGATCGGCCGGTACTCGGCGAGTTCGTGCAGCTTCACCACGCGGTGCTCATAGAGCGACTCCGCCTCCTGGGCGGTGCGGAACACGTGCGGACGCGGGTCCAGCGACCCGGGGTCGATCTCGGAGAGCTCGGCCTCGCTCGGCCCGTAGGTGAGGTAGTAGGTGCCGAGCACCATGTCCTGCGACGGGGTCGCCAGCGGCGCGCCGTGCGCCGGGGACAGGATGTTGTTGGCCGACAGCATCAGGATCCGCGCCTCGGCCTGGGCCTCGGCGCTCAGCGGCAGATGGACCGCCATCTGATCGCCGTCGAAGTCGGCGTTGAACGCCGAGGTGACGAGCGGGTGGACCTGGATCGCCTTGCCCTCCACGAGGATCGGCTCGAACGCCTGGATGCCGAGGCGGTGGAGCGTCGGTGCGCGGTTGAGCAGCACCGGGTGCTCGTGGATGACCTCCTCGAGCACGTCCCACACCTCGGGGATCATCGAGTCGACCATCTTCTTGGCCGCCTTGATGTTCTGCGCGGACTTGCGCTCGACGAGACGGGCCATGATGAACGGCTTGAACAGCTCGAGCGCCATCAGCTTGGGCAGACCACACTGGTGCAGGCGCAGCGACGGACCGGACACGATCACCGAGCGGCCGGAGTAGTCGACGCGCTTGCCGAGCAGGTTCTGACGGAAGCGGCCCTGCTTGCCCTTGAGCATGTCGGAGAGCGACTTCAGCGGACGGTTGCCCGGACCGGTGACCGGGCGGCCGCGACGGCCGTTGTCGAACAGCGCGTCGACGGACTCCTGGAGCATCCGCTTCTCGTTGTTGACGATGATCTCCGGCGCGCCGAGGTCGAGCAGCCGCTTGAGGCGGTTGTTGCGGTTGATGACGCGGCGGTACAGGTCGTTGAGGTCGGAGGTGGCGAAGCGGCCGCCGTCCAGCTGGACCATCGGGCGCAGCTCCGGCGGGATCACCGGGACGGCCTCGAGCACCATCATCTCGGGCTTGTTGCCCGACTGCAGGAACGCGGTCACGACCTTCAGCCGCTTCACTGCGCGGGCCTGCTTCTGGCCCTTGGCCGTCTTCACCTGCTCCTGGAGGTCCTCGGACTCGGCGTCGAGGTCGACCTGGGCGAGCAGGTCCCGGACCGCCTCGGCGCCCATGCCGCCGCGGAAGTACTCGCCGAAGCCGTACGGGGAGCCGAACCGGTCGCGCAGCTCGCGGAAGGTCGTCTCGTCGTTGACGACGTCCTTGGCCTTCATCGTCTTGAACAGCTCCCACACCTGGCGCATCCGCTCGGCGGCATCCTCGATGTACGCCTCGGTGTCGTCGATGTCGGCGCTGAAGGTCTTGCGCAGCTCCTTGAGCAGCTTCTCGCGCTCCTCTTCAGAGAGCTTGGCGACGTTCACGTCGAGCGTCTCGGACCACAGGTGGTCCTCGTCGGAGAAGTTGCGGTCGGTCTTCGCGCTGTTCAGGAACTCCTCGCGGCGGGCAAGGGACTCCTTGAGCTCGAGGACGCGCTCCTCCTTCTCGGCCGCGTAGGCGTCGAGGACGGCGTTCACCTCGCCCTGGAGCTTGTCGAGGTCGCGCTCGCGTGCCTCGTCGTCGACCCACGTCACCATCGAGGCGGCGAAATACAGGACCTTCTCGAGCTCCTTCGGCGCCATGTCGAGCAGGTAGCCGATGCGGCTCGGCACGCCCTTGAAGAACCAGATGTGGGAGACCGGCGCGGCGAGGTCGATGTGGCCCATGCGCTCGCGGCGGACCTTCGAGCGCGTCACCTCGACGCCGCAGCGCTCGCACACGATGCCCTTGTAGCGGACGCGCTTGTACTTGCCGCAGTAGCACTCCCAGTCCTTGGTGGGACCGAAGATGCGCTCGCAGAACAGCCCATCCTTCTCGGGCTTCAGGGTGCGGTAGTTGATCGTCTCCGGCTTGAGCACCTCACCGGAGCTCCACGACCGGATCTGCTTGGAGGAAGCAAGGCCGATCTCGATGGCGTCGAAATTATTGATGTCGATCAAAGTGGTTCCTTAGCGCTTGAAAAAATCGTCGAACGGGGCGTGGGGGTCGATCTGGGGCGCCGCCCCGGGCTCACCGCTTCGCGAGCGAGCCCGTGACGCCACCCCACCTCGACGTCTACGACTCGTCCGCCTCCTGTACCCCGTCTGCGTCACCCGCAGGGACGCCGGCGTTGATCATCTCGTCACCGTCGGTCGCGAGATCCTCGGTGACCAGCTCGGGGCCGGTGGGGACGTCGGCCGAGTCGGACTCGTCCTGGGAGTCCTCGACGGTCTCGCCCTCGTGCTCCTCGGTCTCGTCGGCGGCGGCGCCGTCGGTCTGGCGCACGCCCGAGAGGTCGATGCCGAGTTCCTCGGCGGCGCGCAGGAGGTCGTCGTCCTCCTCGCGCATCTCGGCCCGCTCGCCCTCCTCGGAGACGACGTTCACGTCGAGTGCCAGCGACTGCATCTCCTTGAGCAGCACCTTGAACGACTCGGGGATCGACGGCTCGGCGATGTTCTCGCCCTTGACGATCGCCTCGTAGGCCTTCACGCGGCCCACCGTGTCGTCGGACTTGATGGTGAGCATCTCCTGGAGCGTGTAGGCGGCACCGTAGGCCTCGAGCGCCCACACCTCCATCTCGCCGAACCGTTGACCGCCGAACTGCGCCTTGCCGCCCAGCGGCTGCTGGGTGACCAACGAGTACGGACCGGTCGAGCGGGCGTGGATCTTGTCGTCGACCAGGTGGTGGAGCTTCAGGATGTACATGTAGCCGACGGTCACCTGCTCCTCGAACGGCTCGCCGGTGCGGCCGTTGAACAGCGTCGTCTTGCCCGACGCCTGGTTGCCCCGCCGCCGATCGGTGTCGACGTCCATGTGGATGAGACCGTTGTTCTCGGTGTGCTCCTGCTGCCAGCGCACGAGCGCCTCGTCGACGTCGTTGACCGATGCCCCGTCGAACACCGGCGTGGACACGTACACCTTGCCCGGCCGCCCGTCCGGACGCGAGCCGCCGTTGGTGGCGTGCTTGCGCGCCTCCGAGCCGTCCTCGTACCAGCCGTTGGCCGCCACCCAGCCGAGATGGACCTCAAGGATCTGCCCGAGGTTCATGCGGCTCGGCACGCCGAGCGGGTTGAGGATGACGTCGACCGGGGTGCCGTCCTCGAGGAACGGCATGTCCTGGATGTCGACGATCTTCGAGATGACGCCCTTGTTGCCGTGGCGCCCGGCGAGCTTGTCGCCCTCGGAGATCTTGCGCTTCTTGGCCACGAACACGCGCACCAGGTCGTTGACGCCCGGGGGCAGATCGTCGCCCTCGTCGCGGGAGAACGTCATCACGTCGATGACGACGCCGCCCTCGCCGTGGGGCACCTTCAGCGAGGTGTCGCGTACCTCACGCGCCTTCTCCTTGAAGATCGCGCGGATCAGCTTCTCCTCGGCGGTGAGCTCGGTCTCGCCCTTGGGCGTCACCTTGCCGACCAGCAGGTCGCCGGACTGGACCTCGGCGCCGACGCGGACGATGCCGCGGTCGTCGAGGTTGCGCAGCGACTCCTCGGAGCGGTTCGGGATGTCGCGGGTGATCTCCTCGTCACCGAGCTTCGTGGTGCGGGCGTCGACCTCGTACTCTTCGATGTGGATCGAGGTGAGCTCGTCATCCGCCACGAGCCGCTTGGACAAGATGATCGCGTCCTCGAAGTTGTAGCCCTCCCAGGACATGAACGCCACCAGCAGGTTCTTGCCGAGCGCCATCTCGCCCTGGCTGGAGGCTGAGCCGTCGGCGAGCACGTCGCCGGCGGCGACCGTCGCGCCGACTTCGACGATCGGCTTCTGATGGATGAGCGTCCCCTGGTTGGAGCGCATGAACTTGTGCAGCGGGTACTCCTCGGCGCCGCCCTGACCGTCGATGACGATCTTCTCGGCGTCGACATAGGCGATGGTGCCGTCCTCGCGGGCAAGCGCGACGTCGCCGGTGTCGATGGCCGCCCGGCGCTCCATGCCGGTGCCGATCACCGGCGCGTCGGTGACGAGCAGCGGGACCGCCTGGCGCTGCATGTTGGAGCCCATCAGGGCACGGTTGGCGTCGTCGTGCTCGAGGAACGGGATCATCGCGGTGGCCACCGACCAGATCTGCTCCGGCGAGACGTCGATGAGATCGACCTCGTTCGGGGCGACCGTCACGTACTGACCGGCCTGCGTGCGGCAGAGGATCTCGTCGCTGGCGAGATTGCCCTGGTCATCGACCGGCGTGTTCGCCTGAGCGATGATCTGCTCCTCCTCCTGGTTGGCATCGACGCGGATCACCTCGTCGGTGACCCGGCCGTCCCGCACGACCCGGTAGGGCGTGGTGACGAAGCCGTGCTCGGAGATCTCCGCGTAGGAGGACAGCGAGCCGATGAGTCCGATGTTCGGACCCTCGGGGGTCTCGATCGGGCACATCCGGCCGTAGTGGGTCGGATGGACGTCGCGCACCTCGATCGGCGCCCGCTCGCGGGTGAGCCCGCCGGCGCCGAGCGCCGACAGACGCCGGCGGTGGGTGAGGCCGGACAGCGAGTTCGTCTGATCCATGAACTGCGAGAGCTGGCTGGAGCCGAAGAACTCCTTGAGCGCGGCCACGACCGGACGGATGTTGACGATCGTCTGCGGAGTGATCGTGTCGGCGTCCTCGGTGGTGAGGCGCTCGCGAACGACGCGCTCCATCCGGTAGAGACCGATGCGGAACGCCTCCTGGATGAGCTCGCCGACGGTGCGCAGCCGGCGGTTGCCGAAGTGCTCGTACTCGTCGAGGTGCTCCTGGATCGGCTCCCGGGGCATCGAGACCGCCTCGGCGGCGTAGTCCTTGACCTCGACCTCGGGCTCCTCGGGCATGCCGAGCAGGCGCGGCAGCGAGACGAGCTCCTTGACCAGGGCGATGATGTCGTCGTGGGTGAGCACCCGCGTGTCGAGGTCGATGTCGAGCCCGAGACGCGAGTTGAGCTTGTAGCGGCCTACGCGCGTGAGGTCGTAGCGCTTGGTGTCAAAGAACAGCTGGTTGAGCAGGGCGCGAGCGGCGTCGATCGACGGCGGCTCGCCGGGGCGCTGCTTCTTGAACAGCTCGATGAGGGCGCCCTCCTCGGTGCGGGTGACCTCGGGGTCGGCGTCGACGGTGTTGCGGATGTACAGCGAGTTGTCGAACAGCGCGAGGATCTCCTCGTCACTCGCGTAGCCCATCGCGCGCAGCAGCACCGTGACCGGCAGCTTGCGCTTGCGGTCGATGCGGACGTAGGTGCGGCCCTTCTTGTCGATCTCGAGCTCGAGCCACGAGCCGCGGGCCGGCATCAGGTTGGCGATGAAGACCTGCTTCTCGCGGTCCTTGGGCTCCATCACGTAGGCGCCCGGGGAACGCACGAGCTGGGTGACGACGACCCGTTCGGTGCCGTTGATGATGAACGTGCCGCGCTCGGTCATCCACGGGAAATCGCCCATGAACACCGACTGCTCGCGGATCTCACCGGTCTCCCGGTTGATGAAGGCGACGGTGACGGTGAGCGGGCGCGCGTACGTGAGGTCCTTCTCACGGCACTGCTCAAGGCTCGCGACCGGTTCGTCGAAGGTGAACTCACCGAACTGGACAGCGAGATTGCCGGTGTAATCCTCGATCGGAGAGATGTCGTCGATTGTCTCGCGCAACCCGCCACTGGCCGGATCGGTGAGCCACTCGAACGACTTCCTCTGGATGTCGATCAGGTTGGGGAGATCAAGGACCTTGTTCAGACGCGCGAAATTGCGGCGCGTCCGCGGGGCGTGAGCGGTGGCCAAGACAACGACTCCTCGGGCGGTCGAGAGGGAGGCGAAAAGCGCACCGTCCGAAGCTCTTCATCGAACTCACGGCAGGCGCGACCAGCAAAGATAGCACAGGTAATTGTCGCCCTGTGAAGGGTCGCTCGGTGCTCACGGACCCCGTCCGCGATGTCGCGTATGTGGCGCGGCTTCGACTGTTGGACGGCTGCGGCTATTGACCGGCCGCCGCAGTGTAGGGGGTGATGCGAGGTTCGGCAAGCGCCCCACCGCGCCAGTGGGAGCGATCGACACATCACCCGTCGCGGTCGGGCGGCTGTGTCGCTTCCTCCCAGCTCCCGAGAGCCATCGACACAGCTCGGCGGTGCGGCTGCCTGATGTGTCGG
>CAXTTD010000143.1:0-7720 GCA_964246945.1 uncultured Solirubrobacteraceae bacterium
CGCCCAAGGGGTGCCGGCGGCCGAGATCGGCTCGGCGATCGGCCAGGCGGCCGAGGCGGTCGACTCGGTGCCGCTGCTCGCCTCCGCGGCGCGCGCGGCCCACCTCGCGGCTCCCGCGCTCGACGGGCTCGCCGCGCTGCTCGAGGGGCGAATCGCACTCGATCAGTGGGCGGCGACGGTGACCGAGCCGCCCCGCGGCGAGCGCGCGCGGAGGGTCCGGGCCGCCTGAGCGGCGCCGGATAGGCTCAGCATGTGGCGGCCACAGAGATTCCCCCCACCAAGGCCGAGCTCGACGCGCGGTTCTCTGAGCTCTATCGCAGCCACTTGCGCGACGTCTACTCCTACAGCTACTACCGCGTCGGTAACCACCACGATGCCGAGGATCTCACCGAGCAGACCTTCCTGCAGGCCTACCGCCATTACGAGCGGGCGGTGCGGGAGTCGAACGGTCGCCCGCTGCGTCCGTGGCTCATCCGCATCGCCCACAACCTCGCCGCGAACTTCTATCGCGATCGCGCCCGCAAGCCCGAGGCGGCGATCGAGGATGCGGGGTTCATCTCCGCTCCCCACACCACCGAGGCGCTCGTCGAGGGCCGGGAGGAGCTCGGCGCGATCCTCGACGGCGTGCGCCAGCTGCCCGACGAGCGGCGCGAGGCGTTGATCATGCGCTTCGCCCTCGGGATGGACAATCGCGAGATCGCCCGCGCCCTGGACAAGACCGACGGCGCGACCAAGGTGCTGCTGCACCGGGCGATCCGTCAGCTCAAGGGGATGGTCGAGGACGGCAGCGCGTCGGCCAACGGGAACGGGTCGCGATGAGCGCCGGATCGACTGACTTCGAGTCGCTGCTGCGCGAGGCGCTCTCGCCGGTCGAGCCGCCCGCGGATCTCTCGCCGCGCATGGAGGCGAGGCTCGTGAGCCTCACCGAGGCGGCGCAGGGCGAGCTCGAGGCGTGGGAGCTCTCCGCGATGCGCGACCCCCGCAACTGGGTGCGTCCCGCCGCCGCGATCGTCGTGGGTGCCGGGGCGGGCGCCGCGCTGGTCGTGCTGCGCGTACGTGGCCGTCACCGCAGCCGCCGCCAGCAGTCGGCCAACGTCCTGGAGCTCGCCGGTCACACGCTGCGCGACGTCGCCGAGGAGGCCCGCCGGGTCCTCCCCGGGCGCTGACCCCGGCTGCCCGCCGCGGAGGTGGGTTCCGGGCCGCCGTCGCGAACGCTTATGGACCGCTGGTAGCGTCTGCGGGCCCCATGGCCACCTGCTATCGGCACCCCAACCGGGAGACCGGCGTGGCCTGCTCCTCGTGCGGGCGGCCGATCTGCCCGGACTGCATGACCCCCACGCCGGTCGGCATGCGCTGCCCGCAGTGCGCCGGTGAGCGCACCAAGGTGAAGACCGCGGCCACGATCCGCAGCCGGGCGGGCCGCGGGACCGGCCTCTCGCGCTACACGATGACCGAGATCCTCATCGCGATCAACGTCATCGTGTTCGTCGCCGAGGTGGCGACCGGGCTCTCCCTCGGGGGCAGCGGCACCAGCCAGGGGACGCTCTTCACCCACTTCGCGCTCGACGGGCCGAACCTCGTGACGACTCCGGGCTTCGCCGGGGCCACCCACCAGTACTACCGGCTGTTCACGGGTGGCTTCCTGCACGAGGGGCTGCTGCACATTCTGTTCAACATGTGGTTCCTGTACGTCGTCGGGCCGGCGCTCGAGGGCGCGGTCGGACGCACCAACCTTCTCGTCATCTACCTCGCAACGCTGTTCGCCGGCTCATTCGGGGCGCTGCTGTTTCAGCCCGACGCCTACACCGTTGGCGCGTCGGGCGCGCTGTTCGGCCTGCTCGGCGCGCTCGCCGTCGTCGCCCATTACCGGGGCATCTCGATCTGGCAGAGCGGCATCGGGGTGACCCTGATCATCAACATCGTCTTCTCGCTGTCGGTCTCCGGGATCTCGATCGGCGGCCACATCGGCGGGTTCGCGGGCGGGCTGCTGTGCGGCGGCCTCTACATGGAGACCGTCGAGCGCCGCGGTCGCCGGGCTCCGTTCCTGATCGGCTGCGCACTGGTGGCCGCCGTCTCGATCGTCGCCGCGCTCGCCGTCGCCGGGGATCGGGGTCTCACCCCGAACGGCATCGGCCTGTTCTGAGCCGCGCGCCGGCGCTACAGCTCCACGGTGAGCACCGGCGTCGGGGACACCGGGAAGATCTCGGGGTGGATGATGTGGGCGAGCGTCTCGAGACCTTCCACGAGACGCGGCCCCGGGCGCGAGAAGTAGGCGGCGGCGTCGACGGCGACGATCTCGCCGGCGCCGACGGCCACCAGCTCGTCGCGGTGCATCTCGGCCTCCCGGTGGGCGATCTCGGCGTCGTAGCCGCAGGGCATCACGATCACGATGTCCGGCGAGGCGGCGGCCACCATCTCCCAGCTCTGCTCCTCCGAGCGCTCGCCGGCGAAGCCGAGGACGTCCTCGCCGCCCGCGTACCCGATCAGCTGCGGGGTCCAGTGGCCGGCGACGAACGGGGGATCGAGCCACTCGAGGGCGACGACGCGCGGGCGCCGCGCGTTGCGGACGCCGATCCGGATGCGGTCGATCCGTCCCGCCGACTCGCGGATGAGCTCGACCGCCTCCGCCTTGCGATCGGTCGCCTGCGCGAGCGTGCGCGCGTCGCCGAGGACCTCGCCGACGGTGTGCGGGTCGAGCGCGACGACCATCGGCTGGGTCTCGATCTCCTCAGCGAGGGAGCGGACCTCGTCCTCGGAGACCGCGCACACCTCGCACAGCGCCTGGGTGACGATGAGGTCGGGCTCGAGCGCGTGCACGGCCGCGGAGTCGAGCTCGTAGATCGACTCGCCGGCCAGGGTGCGCTCCTTCACCGCCGCGTCGATCTCGCGGGCGGAGAGGCCCGGGGGCAGCGCGGTGCGGGTCACCTTGGGCAGCTCCCGTGCCCGCGCCGGGAAGTCGCACTCGTGGGTGACGCCGACGATCTCGTCCTCGAGGTCGAGCGCGAACAGCATCTCGGTGGCCGCGGGGACGAGGCTCACGATGCGCATGGAGCGAAGCCTATCCGCGCCGCGTCGGTGTTTCAGGAGGGGTCGGGGCGGCAACCTGCTTAGGGAAACCCCGACGGGAGAGTCATATGGCGGAGTCGCTCAGCGACGAGGAGGTCGAGACGCGGCTCAGGCGGCTCGCGTGGGAGCGGGAGGGCGACGAGATCGTGCGAGAGTGGCGCTTCGACGATTTCGCCGAGGCCATCGGGTTCGTCAACCGCGTCGCCGAGGCGGCCGAGGAGGCCAACCACCATCCCGACATCCTCGTCCACGGCTGGAACAAGGTGAAGCTCTCGCTCACCGATCACTCCGCAGGTGGGCTCACCGCCACCGACTTCGAGATGGCGTCCCGCTTCGACGGCCTGCAGTGAAAGAGGACCCGCCCGACCGCCCGCTCGTGCCGTCGGCGTCCGGGGCTTTGGCTGCTACCGTTCCCCAGGTCGCTGAATGACCGCCGACGACCGACCCCGAAGTAGCAGCGCGCCGGTGCCCGGGCCGGTCTCCACGCCCGGCGGCTCGGCGCCTCACGGTCCGTGACCGCTGTCTACATCATTCTCACCGGCGTCCTCGTGCTGGTGAACACGTTCTTCGTCGTCGGGGAGTACGCGCTCGTGCGCTCGCGCAAGTCGCGTCTGCAGGAGATGGCCGAGGACGGCCGGCGCTCGGCGCGGCTCGCGCTGGCGATGATCGACGATCTCGGGGACTACATCGCCGCCTCTCAGATCGGGATCACCATGGCCTCGCTCGCCATCGGGGCGCTCGGCGAGCCGGCGCTCAGCGACGCGCTCAAGCCGGTGTTCGGCGGCTCAAGCCACGAGCTCGCGGTGGTGATCGCGGTGGTCATCGCCTACCTGCTGATCACGGTGGCCCAGAGCATTGTCGGCGAGATCGCGCCGAAGCTCTACACGATCCAGAACGCCGAGCGGGTCGCCTGCCTGGTCGCCCGCCCGCTGTCGTGGTGCGCGGTCCTGTTCAAGCCGTTCATCGTGGTGCTCAACTCGGCGTCGTATCAGCTCGTCCGGCTTACCGGGACCGATCCCGACGGCGCACCGGAGTCCGGCACCCCGGCTGACATAAAACGGATCATCGCCGACTCGCGCAGCGGCGGGAACCTCGACGTCGGAGAGGCGAACATGCTCACCGGCGTCTTCCACCTGCACGAGCAGGAGGCCCGCCAGGTGATGACCCCGATCCCGGCGGTGGTCACCGTCGACCTCTCCGAGACGGTGCGCGACGCGCTGCGGCGTTGCATCGATACCGGCCACTCGCGGCTGGTGGTCACCGAGGACGAGAACCAGGATCGCGTGAAGGGGATCGTCCATGTCAACCAGCTGGTGAAGCTGATGATGTCCGACGGCTACGACGCGCACTTCCACGACCTCGTGCGGGCCGCGCCGATCGTGCCAGAGACCAAGCCGCTCGATGACCTGCTCGCCGACCTGCAGCGTGAGCGCACCGAGCTCTCGATCGTCATCGACGAGTACGGGCGCACCGCGGGCATCGTCACCACTGAGGACATCGTCGAGGAGGTGGTGGGCGAGATCACCGACGAGACCGACCCGACCGCCGGCGGCGTCCGCCAGCTTGCCAACGGCGACTGGTTCGTACGCGGCCACGTCGCCGTCACCGACCTCGAGGACTACGGGCTGCACCTGCCCGTCGACACCGACGCGTTCAACTCGGTCGGCGGCTTCGTGTTCGCCGAGCTCGGCCGCCTGCCCAAGCGGGGCGATCAGGTGACTGCCGACGGGTACTCGATCCGGGTGGAGTCGGTGCGCGAGAACCGCGTGGAAGCGGTACGCATCCGTCGGCGCAAGGCGCCCGTCGAGGTCTCCGAGTGACGCCGGCCCCCGGGGCGGCGAGGTGACGCCGTTCCCCATGTCCTGAGCGCAGCGCAGGGTCTCCGAGCTTTCGTTACATTTGCGCCAACGGGCCGTCCGGGCTACAGGCATCCGGCGGTTGAGAGAGGAGCGGAAGCCGGCCCTTCGTGGCCGGCTTCGCTTTACCCGGCGTGCGAGGTTGAGGACCCTTGAAGGGCGCGTCCGAGCCGAAAAAGAAACCGGCCCGCTGGGGACGGGCCGGTTTCGTGCTTCTGGGGAGGAGGTGCTGCTATGAGGTACGTCGCGCTCAGTATGGTGGAGCTCGGACCTGAATGCAGCCTTAACGAAGGCGCCACTCGCCTTAAGTTCAGCTCACCGTCTCGGGTACGCGTAGAAGCCGCGTCCCGCCTTGCGCCCGAGCGCTCCGTCGGCCACGAGCTCGCGCACCACGCCGGGGATCTCGGCGCCGATCGTCTCCCCGATGGCGAGCGACACGTCGAGGCCGATGAAGTCGAGCAGGGCGATCGGACCCATCGGCATACCCGCGCCGAGCGCCATGCAGCGGTCGACTTCGGCGGGCTCCATCCCGGTCGTGGTCATGAACGCCACCGCGTCGAACAGGTAGGGGAAGAGCAGCCGGTTGACGACGAAGCCCGGCGTGTCGGGCACCTCGACCGGGGTCTTGCCGATGGCGGTGCACAGCGCGCGGGCACGCTCGCGCACCTCGGGTCGGGTCGCCGTGTCGAAGGCGAGCTCGACGAGCTCCATGCGCGGCACCGGGTTGAACACGTGCAGCGCGACGAACCGCTCCGGATAGCCGCACCGCTCCGCGAGCGAGGCGATCGACAGCGAGGAGGTGGTCGTCGCGAGCACTTCGTCGGGGCCGGTCATCGCGCCTAGCTGGGCGAGCAGGGCGACTTTGGCGGTCGGCTCCTCGACGACCGCCTCAACGAGGAAGCTCGCGTCGGCGAGGGCCTCGATCTCGGTGACGATGCGCACCCGCTTCGCGCATCCGGCAAGTGCGGCGACCTTCTCGCAGTGCGTGCCCACCGACGTCTGGGCACGGGCCGCCGACGCGTCCGAGCGAGCCCACAGCGTAACGTCGCCGTGGGCGGCGGCGACGGCGGCCAGCCCGGAGGCGATAGTTCCGGATCCGGCGATGGCAAGTCTCTCCTGCACGGGGTCTCCTCTGTCCGTAGGGGCCTCGAGCCCGAAGTGGCCGGGCGGCGTGGCCGATGGTACGGGACTGTTCCGGGTGGCGGTGGGCGGCGAGGGTGAGAGAGGACACACCCCGCGCGGCGCGCGTCAGTCGGCCTGCTCGGCGGGTCGGATGAGCGGCTCGCCGATCATCACGTGCCGCGGCCGGGTGAGGATGAACTCGATCGCCTCCGCGGCGTCAGGAAAGCTCCCGGCACCGGGCGCGGTCACGGCGAGCTCTCCCAGCGAAAGCCGGTCGGCGACGGCGCGGGGTCGAGGGGCGAGACGGGCAGCCCGGCGGCCGGGTGCGGCTCGTTGTAGCCGACCGGCGCGAGGTCGTTCGGCGAGTCGGAATGGAACAGCGCAGCGAGGTACTGGGCCTGCCCGCGGCCGGGCCCGAGCTCGAACTGACCGCCGCCGTAGGCGCCGATCCCGTGCTCGGCGCAGTAGTCGTAGGTCGCGCACAGCGGGGCGAGTCCGCCGACGCGGGAGGGCTTCACGTTCACCATGCGCGGCGCGAAGGGCAGCGCCTCGATGTCGGCGATCGAGTGGATCGGGGCGTCCCAGGTGATCCGGTCGTGCACGTCGGCGAGCGCCGCCGCGGTCTCGGGGGACTCGACGTCCGGGTCCTCGAGCCACGCGTCGGGAAACCCGGTGACGACCCGCCGGTAGAGCGCTCCGTCCGGGGTCACGTCGACCGGGGTGCCTCGGTAGTGGGCCTTGAAGTCGACCGAGTCCACGGCGCCGGTGTCGGCGAGCGCGGTCACGATCTCCTCGCTCCAGTCGCTGGTGGCGTCGAGCTTGAAGCGCAGCTGCGGGTAACGCGCGAGGCGGGAGCGCACCGGGTCGAGGCTCGCCGGCTCGCCGAGACGCAGCGAGACGACGAACGTCAGCGGGCGCAGCTCACGGCCCAGGACCTCGGACAGCGGCCGGCCCGCCTGGCGCAGCGCGAGGTCGAGCGCCGCGGAATGGAACGTCCAGCGCCGGTAGAGGCGGGCGAGCTCGCCGTGCTCGGGCTCGGCGCCGAAGAACAGGTCGAGTGAGTCGACGTGGTCGCAGAGCTCCCCGAGCGTCCACTCCCCGGACAGGTCGGGCAGGCGCCCGGCGACCCCGGCGGCCTGGAAGGCGCGCTGGTCATCCGCTGAGTAGACGACGTCCTCGCCGATCCCCCCGAGCCCCTCGCCCTGCAGATGCACGACCGTGGTGAGGCGCCGAAAGCCGCTCGAGACCTCGGCCTCGAGGCCCGACAGCGCGCAGCCGGAGACGCGGAGCGGAAGGCCGGTGAGCGCGTCGTAGGTGCTCACGCGGCCGGTGGCCGCTCGAGGCGGGCGACGAGCTCGTCGAGCCCCAGCTCCTGCAGGCCGTGGCTCACGGCGTCGAGCTCCCCGGCGCAGAACTCGACGAGGCCGCGGCCCTCGGCGACGAGCTCGAGCGTCTCCCGCAGGCCCGCCTCACCGGAATCGAGGCGGCGGATGATCTCCTCCACGCGCGCGACGGCGGTCTCGTAGGTTGGCTCGGCGGTGGTGCTCATGGGGTCTCCTTCCCAGGCGGATCGGGCGGCGGGGTGATGGCAGGCAGGGTCGCGTCGTGGAAGCGCAGCCGCAGCGCGCCGGCGCTACGGGCCTCAGCGGCGCTTCCCAGCGGCCGCCCGGCGGAGT
>CAXTTD010000144.1:0-7717 GCA_964246945.1 uncultured Solirubrobacteraceae bacterium
GGCGCATACAGCACGTCGAGCGGCCCGTGAGCAGCGAGTGCGCGGATGATCGTGTAGGTGCGCAGGTCGCGGCCGTTGCCCAGCCGCGGCGAGAACGTCGAGACAAACAGGTCGCGGCCGCTCATTGCCCGTCGTTCTGGCGCTCGCGTTTGGGGACGGTCCGCATCACCGGCCTTACTGCAACCCCACGGACGGCGTCACAGCGCGGCCGGAAGAAGTGCCCGGTGATAGGTATGTCGTACGCGTGCAAACGTTCCATGGGAAGACTTTGACAGCTGGGCAGGTAAAACCACGCTGCCTGGCATAGAGGGTAGGAACCGTAGGAACACGATGCGCCCGCGAGATCACGGAGCCCAAGCCGACCCTGCCCCGGCAACGCAATTCCGGTGGTTGCCGTCGTGACGCTGAGCGGGGCGGTAGATGCCTGATCGAGCGTCCCCCCACAGCGGACGCAGTGACAGACGACGGAGTTGGCTCCGGCAGATTCGACCTTTCGACTTTGATCGGCGCGCACGTCGCGGAAGATTAGGATCGCCGGGATCGAGGTCGACAGAAGGACCGGACCAAGGTCCGAACGCGCGGTTGCCACTCGGCGGGACTCGAACCTGCCGCAGCGGGAGCCAATGCGCCATTTGTCGGCATCAGTAAGCTCGCGGCGGTGAGGACGCGTGTTTACCTGCCAGGTGCAGGTCGATTTCAGCCGCGGAAGTCGCGCTGCCGGTCCGCAGCACGCGGTCATCACGACGGGCATGCTCGTCACCGGAAACGCCGAGCCCAGGCCTGCGTGCGCTACGTGCCTGGCGCGTCCAATCCGACGGTGCGAGCAGGAGTCCACGTACGGCTAAATTCCCGTTCCGGCTCGGAGTAACCATGCCCGACTGCGAGATCGCGTGGCTCCAGGCGCCGACGGGCCCGTTCCTGGCCTGGCTGCACCCCGGAACCCGCGCCTCGCCGGTTGGTGTCCTGATTGTGCCGCCGTTCGGCTGGGACAACATGGCCTCCTACACACCGCGCCGCAGGTGGGCCGAGGCGATCGCCGCGACTGGGGTCCCGGTTGCGCGGTTCGACTTTCCCGGGACCGGTGACAGCTGCGGCGACCCTTCGACGAGCGGACTGGTCGACGGCTGGGTCGAAAGCATTGCACTCACTGCCGCTTGGCTCCGTGAACGCAGCGAATGTGAGACGGTTCTCGCGCTGGCACTGTCGGTCGGAGGGTTGCTGACGCTGAAGGCAGCCGCCGACGGCGCGCCCATCGATCACTTCGCATTGTGGGCGACCCACGGCCGAGGTGCCGGCTTCATCCGAGAGACGACCGCGTTCTCGCGGCTGGAGGCGAGTCGACTGGCGCCTGCCGACCGCGACGACAGCCGCGGAACGGTCCCGGAGGATTGGATGATGGCCGGAGGTTACGTCCTCAGCGCCGCAACGCTCGCCGATCTGCGCGCTCTCGACTCCGCGACGCTGAAACTGCCCGACCCCGCGGGGCGGCGCGCGCTTCTGCTCGGGCGCGGGCGTGACCCCGACGCGCGGCTGCGCGCGGCGCTTGTCGACCAGGGGGTGACGGTGACCACAAGTCGCGGCGAGGGCTATGAGGACCTCCTCGTCGAGCCCCAGTTCGCAAAGCTCCCGGACATGGCCGCGCGGGACGTGGCGGACTTCATCGCCTCCTTCGTCCCTGACGAGCCTCGTGGGGAACCGGTTTGGCACCCGGCGGGGCAGCCGAAGGCGCCCGCGACGGTCATCAGCCTCGGCGACGGTGCGCAGGTCCGTGAGACGGTGATGAGGATCGACCACGCCGGCGCGGCGCTGACCGGCGTGCTCGCTGATCCGCTTGGTGACTCTGATGCTCTCGCCGCGATCCTGATCGGAGGTACAGGTCATCGAATGGGTCCCAACCGCATGTGGACTGAGCTGTGCCGGCGCTGGGCGTCGCGCGGAGTCCCGACCTTACGGGTCGACATCGCCGGGGCAGGCGACGCGGAGACCAACACGCCGTCCGAGATCGCCTCGCTTTACACGCTCCCCGACATCGTCGCGCAGACGCACCACGTGGTCGGTGCCATGCGGGAGCGGACCGGCTGCTCGAGAATTCTACTGGTCGGGCTCTGCGCAGGTGGCTATTGGGCGGTTCAGGTCGCGATGAGTGATGCCGACGTCGTGCCGGTCGCGCTCAACCTGCCCCTGTTGGTATGGGACGAACTGGAGAGCACGCAGCGCGTCGGTCGTACGTACCGCCGCAAACTCATGCAGGCGCGCACGCTCGTCCGAATAATGCGTGGGGACGTCGACTTCGGCCGAGCGGTGCGCAGGCTTCCCGCCATCTTGGGTCTGCGGGTCGCTCGGGCCGACATCGGCGCACCGCCGACGACGACTCCCATGGAGGTGCTTGACGCCCTCGACGCGCGCGAGCGGTCCAGCTGGTTCATCTTTGCCGGAAGCGAATCGCTCGGTGACGACATGCAGCCCGGCGGTCCGCTCGACATCACGTCACGGCCGCGGCTGCGGATCGACGCGTTCGGACCGCATTCGGACCTTCACACGCTCAGGCCGGTGTGGGTGCAGCATGAGTTGCTTGTGCGTCTCGACCGCGCGCTCGAGAGTGAGCTCGCGCTCGTCGGCTGAACGCCCGTCGCGCCGGCCGGCCTCCTGGTGCGAGGTTGACACCTACCTGCGGTGCCCGGTCGCTGGGACCGCGCGCATTGCGGTGATCCCCTCCTCGAGGAAGCGATCGATCCGCTCGAGATAGCGCTCGAACGACAGTTCGGAGGCGCGCGCAAAGGCTCGCTCCACGCGATCTGTGACCTCTGGCCCGCCCGCGAGCGCGCGGGCCAGCGCCTGGGCACATCCCGACTCATCACCGGGCTCGTGGAACAGCGCGCACGTCTCGGGTGCGAGTATCTCGGGGATTTCGCCAATCCGCGAGGCGACGATCGGCACGCGGCTGATCGCCGCCTCGAGCGCGGCGGGCGGAGCGGGCTCGGGCCCCACCGGCGGGACCGCCCAGACCGAGGCGGCGGCAATCTCCCGGGTCAGATCCTCACCCTCGCGTCGGCCGACCAGGTGGACCTGCGCGCCAAGGTTGTGGCGCTGGGCCAGCTCCGAGAGTTGCGCATGCTCGGACGGCGTTCCAGCGCCGGCGATGTGCAGCGTGGCGTCGATGCCGTAACGGTCGCGCAGCGGCGTCAGCGCCCGCACGAGCACCTGAGCGCCGTTCTCGGGCTCCAGGCGTCCGACGAACAGGATGCGCCCTGGTAGCGGGTCGCGCGGGCAGCCGTCGAGCTGCGCGGTGCGGGTGGTGGCGGAAAACGTGACGTCTTCATGGACTATCTCGAACTCGGCGGGCGGTGCAGCGCTGGCGCGGATGTACTCGCTGTTGAAGGACACGGCCACGGGATAGGGCCGCTGGAGCGACACCTGCAGGGTCGGGGCGCGGTTACCCGCGCGCATCATCGTCCCCCAACCGGCGCGCGAGAGGCCGCGCTGGCCATCGCCCAGCCACCTGGTGAACTGATCGCCGGTATAGATCGAGCCGAACCATTGGTCCCGGACGCGCACGAGCAGCGGCAGCCTGCTCTCCTGCAGCACCCGCAGGCCCGCCGCGGGGATGCCCGATCCGCTCCAGAGAAACGCAGCCTCGGGCGCGACGCGGGCGAGCGTCTCGCGGATCACCCTCATTGCGCGCGCCGACGCGAGGGGGGCCAGTGCGCCATCGACGAGCGAACGGTCGGACCATGGCAACGCCCGACGTACCTTCGCCTCAGGCGGCGCCTGATCGGCGCCGTAGGTCGTGGTCAACACGCTCACGTCGTGGTGGGAGCTGAGATGGCCAACGACGTCTCGGCACTCGACCTCATCGCCGGTTGGCACCGCGGGCGGGTATCGGTCGGAGATGACGAGCAGGCGCATGGTCAGGCGGAGAGGCGTCAGCCGGGGTGAGCCGCGTCGCCGTCAACTGGGCGAACCCAATTCCCGTCCATCCCGTCGCCGCGGTCCCCATGTGTGAGACGGCACGGTGGGCCTGTCCGCGAGGGCGATCGCGCCGGCCCGATGAGGATCATGTGGGACAGCGTAGCCGCCGCCGTTCGCGGTTGCGCGGGGTGGGAGGATGCGTGCCTCAAGTGGTCGGCCGCTGATGCCGATTCCTGGGTCATCGGGGTCGGTTGCCAGTCCCCGAGATGGTCGACCGTTAATATTTGTGATCGCTCAAGGGCTCTTATCCGCGTCGAAGGGGTGTTTCGATGATCTCCGATCAGCAGGTCTCCGATATTCGAGAGGTGCTTGGCCAACACGCCAGGCTCTCCGT
Source organism: uncultured Solirubrobacteraceae bacterium (assembly GCA_964246945.1). Taxonomy (GTDB): domain Bacteria; phylum Actinomycetota; class Thermoleophilia; order Solirubrobacterales; family Solirubrobacteraceae; genus Palsa-465. The sequence goes on from CAXTTD010000144.1 coordinate 4,304, forward strand.
CGACCCCGGGTCGCTCGGGCTCGATGACGATCTCTTCGAGGCGGGAATGAGCTCGCACGCGAGCGTCAACGTGATGCTGGCGCTCGAGGATCGGTTCGACATCGAGTTTCCCGACGCGATGCTCACCCGCAGCGCGTTCGCGACGATCGGCGCGATCGCCGACGGCGTGGGCCGGCTGCAGGGAGAGCCGGCCGCCGGATGACTGCCACCAACGGCGCCGGGCCGGCGACGCTCGCCGACGCCGACACCGAGTTCCTGAAGGCGATCGGTCGGGTTGCCGAGCTCGCCGGCGAGCACGCCGTCGAGGTCGACCGTGAGGCGCGCTTTCCCGAGGAGGCCGTCCAGGCCATGCGGGAGCTCGGACTCCTGTCCGCCTACGTGCCGGTATCGCTCGGCGGGGCCGGCGTGTCGCTGCCCGCGCTCGCCCGCGGCTGCACCGAGCTCGGTCGCCGCTGCTCGGCGGCGGCCATGGTCTTCGCCATGCACCAGATCCAGGTGACCACGATCGTCCGTCACCTCGACGGGTCGCCGTGGTTCGAGGACTACCTGCGCGAGCTCGTCGCCGAGAATCGGCTGATCGCCTCGGTCACCTCGGAGATCGGCACCGGCGGCGACATGGGACGCTCGGTCGCCGGAATCGAGGCCGCCACCGACGGGTCCCGGTCGTTCGTCAAGCACGCCCCGACGGTGAGCTACGGCGCTTACGCCGACGACCTGTTCACGACGGTGCGGCGTTCGGAGACCGCCGAGCAGACCGACCAGGTGCTCGTCCTGCATCGCGCGTCCGACACGCGCCTGGAGCCGACCGGCACCTGGGACACCCTGGGGATGCGCGGGACCTGCTCGCCGGGGTTCGACGTCCACGCGCGGTTCTCCCCGGAGCAGGTGCTCGCGGCGCCGTTCTCCTCGGTGATGAACGAGAGTCACGTCCCGATCTCCCACATCCTGTGGTCTCACGCCTGGCTGGGGATCGCCACCGAGGCGTTCGAGCGCGGCCGCGCGTTCGTGCGTGCCGCGGCTCGCCGCGCGCCGGGCGCACCGGTTCCGGCCGCCACCAGCCTCTCCCGGGTGATGAGCGAGCTGGCGATGCTGCGCGCAGAGGTGCGCGCCGGGCTCGGGGACTTCCTCGTCGCCGACGCCGCCGACCGCGAGTCGCTGAAGACACTCGGGTCGGTGCTGCGCTTCAACAACCTGAAGCTCGCCGCCTCCGAGCAGGCGCCGCGCATCTGCGCGGGCGTGCTGGAGACGATCGGGATCATGGCCTACAAGAACGACTCGCCGTTCGGGGTCGGACGCCAGCTGCGTGATTCCATGTCGGCGCGCCTGATGGTCGCCAACGAGCGGATCCACTCAGTCGACGCGGGGCTGCTGATGATCGCCAAGGAGGTGTAGGGTGCCCGCGCTGCGCGAGGCTTCATCCGAGCAGGCCGAGTTCCTCGCCGAGCTCCTCGCCCACGGGCTGCTGCTCGAATCCGGGGTGCCCGGCGTCTACGGCCACTCCGAGACGTTCGAGGATGTGCGCGAGCGTCTCGCCGAGCGCCTCAGCGCCGAGGCGAGCGACCAGGGCGCGCTGCGGCTGCGCTTCCCACCGGTGATCCCCCGCCGCCAGCTGGAAACCAGCGGCTACCTGTCCTCGTTCCCGCATCTCGCCGGCTCGGTGTACTCCTTCGAGGGGGACGAGGCCCAGGCACGGGTGCAGAGCGAGCGCGCCGCCGCCCACGAGGACTGGTCGGAGTTCCAGGAGCCGACCGAGCTCACCATGATGCCCGCCGCCTGCTACCCGGTGTATCCGGCGATCGCCCGGCGCGGCCGGCTGCCCGAGGGCGGCGTGTTCGTCGACGCCGGCGGCGCGTGGGTATTCCGCCACGAGCCGTCCGAGGATCCGATGCGCCGCCAGATCTTCCACCAGCACGAACTCGTGCGGATCGGCGAGCCCGACGTGGTGCTGGAGTGGCGTGACGAGTGGGCCGATCGGGGCCTGGCCATCCTGCGCGCACTCGGCCTGCCTGCGGAGCTCGACGTCGCCAACGACCCGTTCTTCGGTCGTCGCGGCCGAATGCTCGCCCGCAATCAGCAGGCGGAGAAGCTCAAACTCGAGCTGCTGGTCCCGATCACCGCGCCGGAGCCGACCGCGTGCGCCTCGTTCAACCATCACCGCGATCACTTCGGTGCGACCTACGGGATCGAGCTCGCCGACGGCTCGATCGCTCATACGGCCTGTCTCGGCTTTGGCCACGAGCGGATCGTCCTCGGGCTGCTGCGCACGCACGGCCTTGATCCGGCCGCATGGCCGGCGGATGTGCGGGGCGAGCTGTGGCCCGACCGATGACGCTCGCCGGTGAGCGCCCGAGCCTCACCGGCGCTGACCCGGCGAGCTACGAGCGTGCCGCGCTGCACGCGCCGACGCGGGCCTACCCCGAGTCCAACTGCTACACCGACGTGATCATCGAACTGGTGCACGCTCGGGGGCTCGAACCCGCGGCCATGTTCGGACATCTCGTGCGCATGGACTTCGAGGGCGACCAGTGGACGTTCTTCAAGCCGCCCCCCGAGGACCTCGAGCAGCTGTTCGGCCTCGACGTCCATGAGATGCAGCCCTACCGGCCGCTGCCCGTCCAGATCGAGGAGCAGCTCGCCCGCGATCGCACCCTCATCGTCGAGCTCGATTCGTTCTACCTGCCGGACACCGCCGGGACGAGCTACCGGTCCGAGCACGTGAAGAGCTCGGTCGCCGTCGAGAGCGTCGACCGCGAGGCCGAGTCCCTGCGCTACTTCCACGGGCTGTCGCTGTGGGAGCTCTCCGGTGAGGACTATCGGGGCGTGTTCCGGATCGGTGCCGATGATCCGTCAGTGCTGCCCCCCTACACCGAGCTCGCGCGCTTCGACGCGGGGGCGCCGCCGCAGGGCGAGGCGCTGCGCGCCCGCGCTCGGGAGCTGCTGACTCGCCATCTCGACCGCCGGCCGACCGCCAACCCGTTCATCGCCTTCGGTGAGAGCCTCGTGGCGGCGCAGGAGGATCTGCTCGCCGGGGACATCGCCGGGTATCACGCCTACGCGTTCGCGACCGTGCGGATGGTCGGGTCGGCGTTCGAGATCCTGGGTGACCACGTCCGCTGGCTGTTCGGAGCGCCGGGGTCCGGGAGCGAGGCGGAGGCAGCCCTCGAGGCCGCCCAGTCGATCGTCGACGGCTGCAAGGCGCTTTCCTTCCGCATGGCCCGCCGCCGCCCGTTCGACCCGTCGGAGCGGATCGACCTGCTCGCGCACGCGTGGGAGCGGGCGCTCGACGACCTCGCCGGGCGTGCCGGTTGAGTCCCGCACCCTGACCGCCGGCTGGGAGGTCGCGGCGGCCGCGCCCGGGCCCGGCTCGGGCCCGGGCGCGGGGGGGGGGCGGGGGGGGGCCGCGGCCGCCGGCCG
>CAXTTD010000145.1:0-7672 GCA_964246945.1 uncultured Solirubrobacteraceae bacterium
CCCTCGATCCGCACCCGGGCGGGCCCATGAGGTGTCGCCACATCCATCACCGCTGAATGCCGTCGCGCGGGTCGCCTATCCGGTGGCGGCGTGCAGCGATTGCCGGCCGTCGCCGGTGATTGTTGGGCCGTGTGAGACGAGGACGTGCTCGACGGCGAGCTGACCGAGCTCGGCGAGCCGGGCGCGCAGGTGGCCCGCACCGCCGGGCGGCTGGGTCCACGACTCCGGGCAGACGCGTAGCTGACCGTCGCTGCGTCTGAGCATCGCGTCACCGAACAGGAGCGTCGCCTGCCGGGGCAGCCACAGGGCGATCTCGTCATCGCGCTCGGTCGAGAACGCCTGGATCCCGTCCCACAGCGCCGCGCGGTCCTCCAGCGCGTGGTCAAGTGGCGGGCGCGGCTCGAGATCAGCGAGCGCCCGCGCCCACACCGCGGCGCCGTAGCGGGTGGCTGCGGCGGTGACGTCGCGCTGATGCCAGTGGATGGTTCGCACGACGCCGGCGCAGCCTCCGTGGGCGGCGACGAGCCGATCAAGCGCGTCCCAGTCGGTGACGAGCGGGTCGATGAGCAGCAGCCCGCGGGAGGTGGCCGCCGCCCACCACGAGACCAGTCGGTCCCAGCCATCCTCGCCACCCTCCTGCTCCGTCCACTCCGGATGCTCGGCGGAGAAGGACCACAGCCCGGGGAGGATCTCGTGCGCCGGCTCAACCATCATGGAGCGGACGGTATCGATCCCCTGGATCGCGAGCCAGCCGGCGATGAGCGCACCGAGCGCCGCCGAGGCGATGTAAACGGTGACGTAGCTCGCGTGGGCGATCAGCAGCGAGCCGAGCGCCTGCATCGCTGCCTGCGGACCGAACAGGGCGAGGGTGAGCGCCGCCGACACGCGCCCCTGGAGCTGGTTTGGGGTGAGGCGCTGCGCGAGGTTGAGCGTGGCCAGGAACACGTAGGGCAGCGCGAATCCGAGGACCAGCGAGCCGCACATGGCGGCCAGGAGGCTGTGATCGGCGCGCAACAGGTTCCCGGCGGCGAAGTTGACGAGCCCGATCACCGCCAGCCACCGCTCCCCGAGTCGACGGATGATGCGGCTCGCGGAGAGTGCGGCGAGGATCGATCCGGCGCCGAGCGCCGCGGTGAGGACGCCGAGGAACGCGGGTCGCTCTCCCACACCGTGCACGAGGCCGTACTGGGCGGCGACCCCGACCCCGGAGAGCGCCATGATCGCGGCCGCGGCGATCGCCACCGGACGCAGGCCGCGGGTCCGCCAGAGGTGCGCGACGCCGGCCCGCAGTGCAGGTCCGAAGCGCTCGTCCAGCGGTGATCTCGTCGGCGGCGCGTCGTGGAGACGCAGACGGGTGATCACCAGCGCCGCGACGAGGAAGGTGGCCGCGTCGAGCGCGGCGACCGCTCCGCCACCGAGCAGCACGAATAGCCCCGCGCCGAGCAGCGGCGAGGCGAGGCGCCCCGTCTCCTGGATGGTGAGCCGCCAGCCGTTAATCCGCTGACGGAACTCGATGGTGAACAGCTGTGCGAACAGCGCGTCCTCGGCGGGATCCATCAGGGTGGCCTCGACGCCATACACGCCCATCACCGCGAACACGATCCAGACGTCCGCTCGCGACCTCACCAGCAGCAGCGCCGAGATCGTGACCGCCGCGATCAGGTTGAGGCCGAGCAGCAGCCGCCGGCGGGGCAGGCGATCGGCGACTAGCCCGGCGATCGGCGCCGCCATGGTCGGCGCGTACACACACGCCGAGACAAGGCCCGCCTGGGCGCTTGAGTGTGTGAGGGACTTGACCCAGACACCAGCCACCAGCGACATCGCGCTGTTACCGACCAGTGACGCCGCCAGGCCGGTGAAGTACCAGCGCGCGTTCGAGCTCGCGATCTCGAGTTCGCGCCCGCCGGCCCGCGACCTCGCGGAAGGCCCACCGAATGACACTCGGCAAGCGTAGCGACAGTGAGCAGGCGCGTATCAGAAGATCTAACTACAGACGCATAAGATCACTACAGCCCCACGCTGACCGCCCTCGCGGCTGCACGAGCCGGCTTCGAGCGGATCCCGGCCGAGCATGGGATCTGTCGGCCGCCGCACGGCTGGCGCCGTATGTTGCGAAGTTCGAGAGTGCTCGTGTACCTGGAATTGCCCCGGGGTGGCGTGCCTGCTCGGCGAGCCGGCGCGCAGTGCGCGCGAGGTTGACGGGGCCGTGTCAGAGCGAGTTGATGAAGCCGACGATCCGCTGCTGGCTGGCATTATTGACCGGGAGGTCGGCGACGCGCTCACGCATGGCGTCGAGATCGATCAGGCCATGCGCTTTCGTCTCGCGCGCGAAGTCGATGTCCCGGACGCGGTCGGCGGCCAGCTTGGAGAGGGCAAGGTCGTTGATGTCCGGGCAGTACGCAACGGGCTGTCGCTTTGACCCGATCCGAGCATCGATCTCCACGCGTACCCGCCGCTCCTCCCAGTCTCTGGGCAGCTTCGCTGTCTCCGGCCCGACTCCGTGGGCGTAGTAGCCGAACGCCCGTTGAAACGGTGACCCCTCGCCGAGCGCGCCATCGACCTCGACGGCCCGGTCAGGCTCTCTGAGCGGATAGAGATCGGCTTCCATCGAGATGAGCATGCTGGCCGGCGCGACCGGAACGGTGCCAAGCACCGCTTGGCTCCCGACGACCACGAACTCGTCCTCGTTGATGGCGTTCGCGGCGGCTGCGATGAGGTGGTCGAGCTGCTGGCGATTCACGACATTTTCGACGCAGCCGCTTCCAGCACGGCGCGCCGTTCACGCTCGCTGAGCATGCCGGCGAACGGGCTGTTCTGCCGCAGGTCTGCCATCTGTTGCGTGTCGAGCCCAAGTTCGCCGCGAACCTGAGTCAGGGGCCTGGACAGCAGCTCTCGCCAGAGGCCGGCGTACACGGGGTCGATGCGACCTTGCACCTCCCAGCCGGCTAGGACCTGGCGGGCGTCCGCGACCATGCGAGCGGTCAGCCGTTTAGCCAGCGCGCGGTGATAGGCCAGCCCGTGCAGCTGCGGCTTGCGATGGCTCCCGTCGCGCGCCTCGATATCTGACAGGAGATCGGAGGGCAGACGCTCAGACCGCTTCTGGGCGCTGAGCACCCACGCTTCGAGCACATGACCGCGGCCCGTGGTCCGTGCGGAACCGACCTCCTCGTAGAGGTCCAGCAGTGCGGCCACCGGTATCTGCATCCGACCGGACTCCGAGAAGACGACCGGGATGTCGCCGCGGTCTATCCAGCGCCCCAGCGCGGTGTGAGAGACGCCGAGAGCCTCGGCCGCGAAACGGCGGCTGACGGTCGGACCCAGGTCATCTTCCAATAGGACCCGCGCCGCGGCAAGGTCGGCGTCAGCAGGATCTCTGCGCCCTGCGCGCTGCACCCCGATCAGGGCTCGGAACAGCTGCGGTTTGCGGTCGCGTGTGGCCACAACAAGGAGTCTATGCCAAAGTATCCATATTTGCCGCGAATTGACAACCTTAGGAAGCGACGTCTCCGCACACATCCCTGATAAGGCGCCTGCAAGGAGTACGTCGACATGACCGACCACCCACCCCGCCTCGTTCCGATGCGCGTCGCCGAGCTGGGACGAACCGCGCCCACCGAGTCGGGCGTCGAGCGCTACATCGCGTCCCTCGAGGACGACGCCCCAACCGGGTGAACACGGGAGAGGGGGTTTAGGCTCTCGGCATGCAGACGCGCTGGCAACGCGTACCGGACCCACGGCTGCAGCCCCTGTTGTACCGGCCGCTGTACGGGTTCGAGCAGCGGGACGAGCCGTTCGCGAGCTGGCTCGAGCCGCCGCGGCCGGCGGTGACCTTGATGGTCGATCTCGACGGCGCGATCACCGCCAACGGCGAACCGCTGCCCGATGCCTGGCTCGGTGGTCTCGACGACACCTACACCGTGGTCGGGGTGGGGCGGTGCTACGCGGCGCTCGACATCGAGCTCACGCCCTTGGGGGCGCACACCGTCCTGGGCAGGCCAATGACGGAGATCGCCGGCCGCTGCGTCCCGCTCGGTGACCTGTTCGGCTCCGGGCTCGTCGATCGGCTGCGCGACGCGCGGAGCTGGACCGAGCGGTTCGACGTGCTCGAGGGGTTCCTGCTGACTCGCGCCGCGAGCGGCCCGCGTTCGACCCCGGCTGTCGCGCATGCGGTAGCTCGGCTGTACGAGACCCGGGGCGGGATCCGCATCCACGCGCTCGCGGCGGAGCTCGGGTACAGCCGCCGCCAGCTGGACCGACGGTTCCTGGCCGAGGTCGGGCTCTCACCGAAGGCGCTCGCGCGCCAGATCAGATTCGCGCACGTGTGCGCCGACGTTCGCCGGCAGCCGGCCGCCTGGGGGCGGCTCGCGGCGCAGGCGGGGTACTGCGACCAGGCCCATCTGAACCGCGATTTCCGCGAGTTGGGCGGCACGACGCCCACCGACTTCGTCGCCCGGCTGCTCCCGGTCGGGGGCGTGGTCGGCGATGGCGTCCCGTTTGTCCAAGACGCCGCCGGCGCGCGACCGTAGCCTGCGCCGCATGACACCCCAGAACATCTTCCCGGCACTGCAATACCGCGACGGTGACCGTGCGCTGCGCTGGCTCACCGAGGCGTTCGGCTTCGAGGCGAAGGCCGTCCACCGAGGCGAGGACGGAGCGATCCAGCACGCCGAGCTGCGCCTCGGTGACGGCGTGATCATGCTCGGTCAGTCGCTCGACATCGGGTCCGAGGTCGACGGGCGCCACTCGATCTACGTGACGGTCGCCGATCCCGACGGTCACTACGCGCGCGCGAAGGCGGCGGGCGCGGAGATCACGCGCGAGCTCGCCGATCAGCCGTACGGCTCCCGCGAGTACGGCGTCAACGACCTCGAGGGCAACGCCTGGTCGTTCGGCACCTACGACCCCCATGACGCCTGACGAGGCCCGTCGCCTCGCTGTTCGACGCGTGGGAGGGCAAGGCGCCCGCCCGGCTCCCGGGATGACCTTCTCGTCATCCGCTCTACATTTCTCGCCGTGGCGACGGCACACAGTGAGAGGCTGAGGTCGCTCGCCCAGCGGGTGGCGGACGCCCTCCCGACCGAGCTCGTCGAGGAGGTGGCGCTCACCGGCAGCGTCTCGCGCGGGATGGCCGACGCGGTCTCGGACATCGAGATGCTCGTGGTCACGCGCGAGCCGCTCGGACTGGGGGACTGCTTCCGGATCGCTCGCGCCGCGGGCCTCGACGAGCTCGGTACCTGGAGGCCTCAGGGTGGGCCGACCCGGCGGGTCTCCGGCTACCGCGAGCACGTGCCGATCGAGCTGGTGTGGTGGCCGCGCGACCACGCCGAGACGCAGATCGACGCGCTCCTCGGAGGAGCCATGTCCTCGACGGCCGACGCGCTCGTCCACGGCGTGTCGCTGCGGACGTGCGGTTGGTTGGCGGCGTGGCAGGAGCGGCTGGGGGCGCACCCGGCGGAGCTGGCGGCCACGCGAATCGAGGAGGCGGCGCTGCCGTGGGGCGGCTTCGCGTCCGCGGGACTGCTCACGCTCATCCGGCCGGGGGAGCGGCTCGCGCTCGCCGAGTGGATCCTCGACGGCGCGATCCGAGTCCAGACGATCGTCTACGCGGTCAACCGCGTCTGGCAGCCGGCGACCAAGCGCCTGGCGGTGCGCGTCGCCCCGCTCCCCGTCAAGCCCGGGCGGCTCGCCGAGCGGATCGAGGATGCGCTCACCGAGTCCGATCCGCGGCGCGCGCTGCGGGTGATGACCGAGCTGCAGCTCGACACCGTGCGCTGCGCGCCGCGCGGTCCCAACGTTGACCGGGCGCGCACCTGGCTCGCCGACGGAGCCGAGCTTCTGCGCTGCAGGGGAGTGACTGCGGCGCGTGTCTGATCGGGGGCGGGACTCCCGTCGGGGTGAGGTGCTCATCGGTGGCCCGGAGAAGCGCCAGATCGTGATCGTCGACTACGACCCGGGTTGGCCGGCGCGATTCGAGGCCGAGCGCGGCCGCATCGAGCGGGCGCTCGGCGCCCTCGCGCTGCGGATCGAGCACATCGGCTCGACCGCGGTGCCGGGTCCTGCGGCGAAGTCGATCATCGACCTCACCTCGCGTGTCGCGCCCGGCTCCGTTGCTCCGCCGAGGCTCGGCTGACCGAGTTCGCCCTCGCGGCGACGTGCGTCAGGTGAGGTGGTCGGCGAGGCCGAAGCGATCGAAAGTGCTGAGCAGCCGCTCGTGGTCGATCGGCTGCTCGGGGAAGCGCACGTAGGCATCGGGGTCGGCGGCGTTGGTCGACCGAACGATGAACGCGGTGACGTCGCCGACCAGGCCGCCGCGCAGGGTGAGCACGTTGAGCGCGAACGGCAGGTAGACGCCGGCCCCGTCCTCCCAGGCGTAGAAGGCGAGGGCCGGCTGGGCGTTGGCACGGGTGAGCACCGCTCGCCACCGCCAGGCTCCGGACAGCGCGTGGGCGCTCGCCCACTCCGCGATGGTGGCGCGCGGCGTGTACCAGGTGGCCAGCGGGGGCATCGCGAACGTCGCGTCGTGCGCCAACAGCTCGACGAAGGCGCCCACGTCGCAGCGCTCCCAGGCGTCGACGTAGCGGGTGATGAGCTCCCGCAGGCCGCGGTCGCCGACCGACCGCAGGGTCGCCTGCTGGGTGCGCTCCGGCATCCGATCGACCACGGCCGTCCGAGCGCGCTGAAGCGCGCTGTTGACCGAGGCGACCGTGGTCTCGAGGATCGCCCCTGACTCCTGGGCGCTGAAGCCAAGCACGTCACGCAGGATGAGCACCGCCCGCTGGTTGGCCCCGAGGTGCTGCAGGGCGCTCACGAACGCGAGCTCGACCGCCTCGCGCTGCTCGTAGCTCGCCTCCGGTGATGCCCGCCCCGCCGGGACGCCGATCACCTCGTCGGGGTAGGGCTCGAGCCATGTCGCTTCGGCGACCGGGGCTCCCGGCGGCATGCCGGACTCCGCGGAGGGTCCGTAGTCGTGCGGGAGCACGCGCCGGCGTCGCCGCGCAAGCTCGGTGAGGCAGGCGTTGGTGGCGATCGCGTACAGCCAGGAGCGCGCAGAGGCGACGTCGCGCAGGCCGGCCGCCCCCCGCCATGCCCGCACGAGCGTCTCCTGCAAAGCGTCCTCGGCGTCGTGCACCGAGCCGAGCATCCGGTAGCAATGCGCGTGGAGCTCGGCCCGTTGCGCGTCGACGAGGGCGGCGAAGTCGCGTCCTGGTGCGGGAGGCGACGCGCTCAGCGCTGCTCGACCACCATCAGCGAATGGCCGGTGGGATCGCGGAACCAGAACATCGGCGGCACCGGGTCGCCCATCCGCGACACCTCCGCGTCGACGTCGACCCCCCGCGCCTCGAGCTCCGCGTGGGTGGCATCGATGTCGTCGGTGGTGAGGGTGATCCCGGTCTGCGTCGGCGTCAACTCCTGACCCTGGGGCGGCGGCGCCAGCGCGATGCCGGTGGTTCCCGCGGGCGGATACACCTCCACCCAGCGGTAGCCACCGCCGAACGGCGTGTCGGTGCGCTTCTCGAAGCCGATCGACTCGTAGAAGGCGATCGCGCCGTCCTGGTCGTGCGTCGCGACGCACACCAGGCTGATCTGACCGATTCCGGTTGCCGTGGTACTCATCCTGCCTCCTTTTGGAGTTGGTCGTGTGAGTGCTGGGACCAGCCGGGAGCCGAAAACT
>CAXTTD010000146.1:0-7666 GCA_964246945.1 uncultured Solirubrobacteraceae bacterium
GCCGCGAGGCTCTCGCCGACCGCGCGCAGCTCCCGCTCGAGCGCGGCGGCGGCGACCGGCTCGGGGTCGGTGGGTTCCTGGGTCTCGCGGGCGTCGGCCATGGCAGCTCGACCAGAGAACGTATCGCGCCGGTCCGGGGGGTCGGCGCCGCCCCGTCCTCCGGCAGGATCTAGGGCCCCCGGCGGCGAACCCCGGGAGGATGGGATCGCGCCGCCTGCTCCCCGCGCTCCCCGCGCTCGCCTGCGCGCTGCTGATCGCGGCGTGCGGCTCAGGCTCGGGTTCCGCTCCGAGCGCGTCCCCGACCGCCCCGGCGACGGTGACGCGCACGAGCGTGACGCGCACGACCGTCACCGAGGTGGCGTCCGCAACCGGCACCGCGTCGACCACCTCGACGAGCCCCACCGCGACCACGACCGGCAGCCTCCCGGCCACCGCTGCCCCGATGTGCGTCGCCGCGGACCTCGCGCTCAGCTCGCTCGGCGGCTCCGGGGCGACCGGTCACCTGCTGCTCGGCTTCGCGCTGCGCAACGTCTCGAAGACGAGCTGCCGAACCGGTGGCTACCCGGGGGTGCTGTTCCTGGGCGGCGCCGGGCACGGCCTGCCGACGACCCCCGACCACACCACCGACGATTTCTTCGGCCACACCGTCCTGCGCGAGCTCACGCTCGCCCCCGGGCAGCTCGCCTCCTTCCGCCTCGGAGTCACCGACGTCGGCTCGGGCGGCTCGAGCGCGGGCTGTGAGACGGCGAGGGGCCTGCAGGTGATCCCGCCCAACGACACCGCGACGCTGCGCATCACCCGTCGGATGTTCGAGTGCGGCGGGACGGTGTCGGTGTCACCGCTGCAGGCCGGTACCGCCGCGCTGCGCTGACGCCAGCGGCCCGGACGCCGGGCGGTGGGGTGGCCACGGCGTGCCCGCGAGCAGCATCGCGCTTATGTCCGGGGCGGACACCGGGCGCGAGAAGTGGAAGCCCTGCACGAGGTCGCAGCCCAGGCGCGCGAGCTCGGCGATCTGCTCTTCGGTCTCGGCGCCCTCCCCGACGACGTCGAGGGAGAGCGCGTGGGACATGGCGACGATCGCCTCGGTGATGGCGGTGTCGCTGCGCTCACGCCCCAGTCCGTCGACGAACGAGCGGTCGACCTTCAGGACGTCGAGCGGCAGGCGGCTCAGGTAGGCGAGCGAGGAGTAACCGGTGCCGAAGTCGTCGAGGATGAGACGCACCCCGATGTCCTTGAGCGCCGCCAGCGTGTCGGTGAGCTCCGCCGCGTGGCCCATCATCACGCTCTCGGTGATCTCCAGGGAGAGCAGCGCCGGATCGAGACCGGCTCCGCGCAACGCGGTGGCGACGTTGGTGGGCAGATTCGCGTTCTCGAACTGCACTGCCGACAGGTTCACCGCGACGGAGATGGGAGGTCCGTCCGGACGCTCGGTTGACCAGCTGGCGGCCTGCCGGCATGCCCGCTCGAGCACCCACCGGCCGATCGGCTCGATCAGCCCGTTCTCCTCCGCGATCGGGATGAAGTCCAGGGGCGGGATGCGTCCGCGTTCGGGATGCTCCCAGCGCAGCAGCGCTTCGACGGCGACGATCGAGCGGTCGCCGAGGGCCACGATCGGCTGGTAGTCGAGCGTGAGCTCCTCGCGCTCGAGCGCCCGGCGCAGGTCGTTCTCGACCCGCAGACGATTCATCGCCCGGCCCCGCAGCCCTTCGTCGAACAGCTCGTAGCGAGCGCGTCCGCGCTCCTTCGCGCGGTGCATCGCCACCTCGGCGTCGCGGATGAGATCCTCGGGGCGCTCGCCGCCGACCGCGATCGAGATCCCGATCGAGGTGGTGACGAAGTGCTCGTTGCCGTCGAGCACGAACGGGCGGGTGAACACCGCAGCGACCCGCCCGGCCATGTCGACCGCGTCGTGCTCGCCGCTGATGTCCTCGAGCAGGATCCCGAACTCGTCGGCCCCGAACCGGGCGACGGTGTCCGAGGCGCGCAGGGTGTGCTTCAGCCGCGGCGCGGCGGCGGCGAGCAGCTCGTCACCGACCTCGTGCCCGAGCGATTCGTTGACGAGCTTGAAGCGATCGATGTCGAGGAACAGGATCGCGGCCCGCGACTCCCGCCGGCGCAGGCGCTGCAGCCCCTGGCCGAGACGGTCCATGAACAGGGTCCGGTTGGGGAGTCCGGTGAGCGGATCGTGCAGCGCACGGTGATGGATGTCACGGTCGGTGAGTTGGCGGTCGAACGCGTCGCCGAGCACGTGGGCGAGCGTCTGCACGAAGTCGACGTCCATCCGGGAGAAGTCGCGCACGGAATCCGCATGGACCCCGAGCACGCCGAACGGCCGCCGGCGTCCTTCGATCACGACCGACATGCCGCTGCGCGTGCCGGTCAGGCGTAGCGGGACGCTCGGGCCGAACCGCGTCTCGGTCTCCCAGTCGGAGACGACCACCGCGCCGTGGAGGACCGCATACCCCGGCTGGGTCGTGGGGTCGCACGGGATCGGCAGCGTCGTGTGCGCGGGCATGTTGTAATCGGCGAGGAACGTGAAGCTCGAGCCCTCCGGGTCGAGCTCAAGTACGCCGCCGCGGTCGAGCCCGAGCAGCTCGACGGCCGTTCCCGCCGCTTCCTCGGCGAGATCCGCCGCCGACGCGCCCTGGAGCGCGTGCTCGCCGAGCGCCGCCACCGCGGCGTGCTGGGCGGCAGCGCGCTCGAGGCTCGCTTCGCCGAGCTTGCGCTCGGTGATGTCGGAGAGCACGCCGTGCCAGGACGCGGTGCCGTCGGCGTGATCGACGAGCTGCGCCTCATCGCGCACCCACACGACATGGCCGTCGCGGTGCAGCAGCCGGTACTCGTCTGCGCTCGTGCGCTCCGCGTCGCTCACCGAGGCCTCCTCGACGGCGAGCACCTGCGCGGCGTCCTCGGGGTGCAGTCGCCGGCGCCACAGCATCGGATCCGCGCACCACTCCTCGGCGGTGAAGCCCAGGATGGCCTGGATCTGCGGACTCACGTAGTGCCAGGCCCCGTCGACGCCCTGGTCGGAGATGTAGAGGATCGCCGGTACGCGTTCCAGCAACCCGGGATAGTCGATCGGGTCGCGGGGTGAGGTGGGGGGTCGCCTGGCCGGTGCGCCCCCGTTGTCGACGCCGTCGGCAGACATCACTGCTTCGGGTATCGGCGGCGGATTCCCGCCGGTGGATACGGGAGGATCCCGGATCCCGCCCGGAGAACTACTCAAGGTGCCCCCGCTCAGGCGCGGATGAGCGCCAGCACCTCGTCGCGGCGGCGCTTCATGTCCGCCGCGGAGACGAGCGACTCGAGGCACAGTCGCAGCAGTGGCTCGGTGTTCGAGGCCCGCACGTTGAAGTGCCAGTCCGGGTAGTCGACCGAGACGCCGTCGAGGCGGGTGATCGACGCGTCGGCGTAGCGCTCGGCGATCTCCGCGATCTTCGCCGGGGCGTCGGCGACCTCGGAGTTGATCTCGCCGGAGATGAAATAGCGCGAGCGGTAGGGCTCGAGCAGCGCCGACATCGTCTCCCCGCGCTGGGAGAGCAGCTCGAGGATGAGCAGCGCGGGCAGCGTCCCCGAGTCCGCGCAGTAGAAGTCGCGGAAGTAGTAGTGGCCGGAGACCTCGCCGCCGAACACGACGTCCGGCGCCTCGCGCATCCGCGCCTTGAAGAACGCGTGGCCGACCCGGTTGACAAGCGCCTCGCCGCCGTGCGCGTGGGCGGTGTCGGCGACCGCGCGGCTCGCCCGCACGTCGTAGAGGACGCTCGCCCCGGGATGCTTGTCGAGCATCGACTCGGTCATCAGCGCGGTGAGGAAGTCCCCGTCGACGAACGCGCCGGTCTCGTCGATGAAGAAGCAGCGATCGGCGTCGCCGTCCCAGGCGATCCCCAGGTCGGCGCCGCGGGCGGTCACCTCGCGCATGATGAACTCGCGGTTCTCGGGCAGCAGCGGGTTGGGCTCGTGATCGGGGAAGTTGCCGTCGGGGGTCCAGTACGCGGTCTCGAGGTCGAGCCCGAGGCGCTCGAGCAGCGGGCCGACCATCGGCCCCGCCATGCCGTTGCCGCCGTCGACGACGACCTTGAGCCGCCGGATCGCCGCCGGGTCGATGACTCGGAGCGCCGCCGCCTGGAACGCGTCGTACACGTCGACCTCAGTCACCGAACCAGACCCGGACGCCGGATCGCCGAGACCGGCCGCGACCAGGTCGCGGATGTCGCCGATGCCCTCCTCGCCCGACAGGGCGAGCGCTCCCTCACGCACGAGCTTCACCCCCGTGTAGCGCTTGGGGTTGTGCGAGGCGGTGCACATGAGCCCGCCGTCGAGCTTCCGCGAGCCGACCAGGAAGTAGAGCATCTCGGTGCCGACCTGACCGGCGTCGAGCACGTGTGCGCCCTCGGCGACCATCCCGTCGCGGTAGGCGGCGGCGAGCTCGGGCGCCTGCAGGCGCATGTCGCGCCCGAGGCCGAGCGTGAGCTCTCCGGCGGTCTTGCCCGCCATCCCGGAGATGACCCGCGTGAACGCCCGCCCGATGGCGTGGGCGACCCCGGCGTCGATGTCCTCGCCGTAGACGCCGCGGACGTCGTAGGCCTTGTAGATGGAGGGGTTTCCGAGTGCGCTCATGGTCTGGAAGCCTATAGTGAGTCCCATGTCCGGACACTCGAAATGGGCCTCCATCAAGCACAAGAAGGCGGTCGTCGACCAGCGCCGCGGCCAGCACTTCACGAAGCTCACCCGCGCGATCACCGTCGCCGCCCGCGAGGGTGGGGGGGACATCGAGGGCAACCCGTCGCTCGCGCTCGCCGTCCAGAAGGCGCGCGACGCCTCGATGCCCAAGGACAACATCGAGCGTGCGATCGCCAAGGGCACCGGCGAGGGCGTCGACGCCGACCAGCTCGAGACGGTGCTCTACGAGGGCTACGGACCCGGTGGCGTGGCGCTGCTCATCGAGGCGGTCACCGACAACCGCAACCGCACCGGGGCCGACGTGCGTCACGCCTTCTCCAAGCACGGGGGGAGTCTCGGCGAACCCGGATCGGTCTCCTACCTGTTCGACAAGACCGGGGTGATCGTCGTCGACGCGAGCCGCTACGACGAGGAGGATCTGCTGATCGCGATCGACGCCGGCGCGCAGGACATCTCCCCCGACGAGGACGTCTACGAGATCGTGTGCGAACCCGGCGACCTGGTCGCCGTCCGCGACGCCCGGACCGCCGCGGAGATTGAGATCGAGGCCGCCGCCCGCACCCAGCGGCCGACGGTCCGGGTCGAGGTGGGGGAGGCTGAGGCAGGCAAGCTGCTGCGGCTCATCGACACCCTCGAGGAGTCCGACGACGTCGGCGCGGTGCACGCCAATTTCGACGTCGACGCCGACGTGCTCGAGCGGATCGCGGGCTGAAGGGCCCTAAGAACCCCCGAAGAACTCCCTCCCGGAGGCCGGCCGGCGCAGATCGGCTCGCTAGTCTCCGGCCCGGCCATGCGCAAGACACTCACACTTCTCATCTCCGCGGGCGCGCTCGGCGCCGCCGTCGCCGGCTGCGGCACCGCGCGGGCTCCGGGCATCGTCACCGCTCCCTCGGCCGGTGCGACCGCCGCCGCGAGCACGGCGACCGCCGCGACCACGACCACGACGTCCTCGACCTCGACGGCGGCCGATATCACCCCCAAGAGCGGCCCGCTCGCCACGCAGCCGACGATCGCCAAGCCGACCGCCGCGGCGCCCAAGAAGCTTGAGGTCAAGAACCTCGTCACCGGCACCGGGGCGACCGCCTCCGCCGGCAGCACGGTGACTGTCAACTACGTGGGCGAGGTCTACAAGTCGGGCAAGATCTTCGACGACCACACCTGGACCGACCACGAGAACTTCACCACTGCGCTCAGCGGCGTGATCCCCGGCTGGCAGGAGGGCGTCCCGGGAATGAAGGTGGGTGGCCGCCGCGAGCTCATCATCCCGCCGTCGCTGGCGTACAAGAACCAGGCGCAGAGCGGGATCCCGGCGAACTCCACGCTCATCTTCGTCATCGACCTGCTGAAGGTCTCGAAGTAGCGCAGCGCCCCGCGGGGCGGGCCGCCGGGTCAGCCCGGCAGGCGCCGAGCGCGGTACAGGGCCTGGGGCTTCTCCACGCCCTTGAACCGGTGGCGGCCCGCCGCGGAGAAATCGAAGCGCTCGGGGGATGCGTCCCGGATCTCCCCGGTGCACAGGACGCTGTCCGGGCGCGCGATCCCGGTGACCCGGCTCGCCAGGTTCACCGAGTTGCCGTAGAAGTCGCCGGCTCGCTCGATCGCGGCGCCGAGGGCGATGCCGGCGCGCAGGCTCGGGAGCTCCTCGGCGGCGGCCGTCTCGAGCATCTCCAGCGCGACCTCGACCAGCGCGCCGGGATCGGGGGAGACGAACATCGCGGCGTCGCCGATCGTCTTGATCAGCCGCACCGGCGCCTGCACCGCGCTGGTGGCCAGGCGGGCGAGGCGTCCGGCGAGCGTGCCGAGCTCGAGCAGCTCGAGCTGGCCCCCGAGACGGGTGAAGCCCACCATGTCGACGAACCCGACGGCGACGGTGTGCTCGGCGGTGCGCTCGCCGGAGAGCAGCTCCGCGCGGCCGAGCACCCCCCGGGCGACGCTCGCTCGCAACTGGGTGGTGAACGACGCGTTGAGCACCGGCGCGAAGGCGGGGGTGAGCGATTCCGCGAGCCCGGCGAAGCGCTCGGCGACCTCCGCCTCGGAATCCCCGGGCTGCAGGAAGGTCTCGAGGAACTGGGCGGTGATGGTGGCCGCCACCCGTGCCATCCCCTCGCCGAGCACGGCGGTCGTCTCGTTGATCGAGTCCTCGGAGATCCCGGCGTCGAGGAACAGCTTCGTGGCCCGCGCGGCCTCGACATCGTCGGCGGAGAACACCCGCTCGTCGAGACCGGGCTCGGGCATGCCGGTGAGCCGGCGCATGCGGGACAACTGCTTCGCCGGCAGCCCGGTCTGCGACTCGATCTCGCGCGCGGTGAACACCGCGCCGAGCACCCGGTCGACGGGCAGCAGGGCGAGCCGGTTCTCAGCGACCGCGCGGTCGAGTTCCTCGCCGGTGAACCCGTCGGCGGCGAGCCGCTCGAGCAGCTGGCGGCGCTGGGCCCGGGCGGGTCCCTCGAGCCCGTCGAGCCACTCCTCGCGGATGCCGGCACGTCGCACGCGGTCGTCCATGGACCACATTCTCGCGCGGATGGCCGTCCTAATATCGCCCGCTGATGTCCATCGACTTCCGGCGGTGTGCGCGCTCGCCGCTGGCATGGGTGATCGCGGCCGCCGGGCTGGCCACGTTGAGCGCGCTCGCGCTCCCCACGATCCCGAGCTACGACCCGTTCTCGTGGATCATCTGGGGCCGGGAGGTGAGCGACCCGCACCTCGCGTTCGCGGTGTTCGACGGGCCGTCGTGGAAACCGCTGCCGTTCGCGTTCACCGTGGTCTACGGCCTGTGCGGCGGCGCGGCGCCGACGCTGTGGGTGATCACCGCGCGCGCGGCGGGGCTGCTGGGGCTGCTCATACTGTACGTCATGTGGCCTTCAGGCAGCAGCTACGGCTACGATGGCGTAGAAGAGACGGAGCACTTCATCTCTGTCTCGGGCACGCAGGTGCGCACATGGAGGCTTCCATCGCTCTCACAGCCAGCATATGGTGACACGCTTTATGT
>CAXTTD010000147.1:0-1088 GCA_964246945.1 uncultured Solirubrobacteraceae bacterium
AGCTGAGCCTGGCGCGGATCGAGGCACTCGATCCCCGGCTCAACGCGTTTCGGGTCACCCGCGCCGGGCAGGCGCTGGCCGAGGCCGAGGCGCTCACCGACCTCGATCGTCCGCTGGCCGGCGTCCCGTTCGCGGTGAAGGACGACGCCCCGCTCGCCGGGGAGGCGACGACCTATGGCAGCCGCGCGCCGGCCCCGCCCGCCACGCTCGACGGGAGGCTCGTCGCCGCCCTGCGGGCTGCGGGGGCGATCCCGATCGGGGTGACGAACGTCCCGGAGCTCATGATCTTCCCGTGGACGGCGAGCGCCGCCAACGGGATCACCCGCAACCCGTGGGATCCCTCGCGCACGCCGGGCGGCTCGAGCGGTGGTTCGGCGGCCGCCGTCCGCCGCGGTGGCGAACGGGACGAGACCGGCGGCGGCGACCGGACTGCCGGGGCTCAAAGCCAGCCGGCGGCCCGACGATGAGGGCTGGCTCGGCCTCGCGGTGAGCGGCACCCTCACGCGCACGGTGGCCGACACGGCGCTGCTCCACGCGGTCACCCACGGACTGCGCCCCGAACCGGCGCGGGCGTTGCGGATCGCCGTCTCCAGCCGCGTCCCCCCGGGCCTGATCGCGCCGGTCGGCGCCGAGCCGCGGGCGGCGCTTGAGCGAGTCGCCACCGCACTGCAGGGGCTCGGCCACCACGTCGCGCGACGTGACCCGGCCTACGGGGCGGCGCAGCTGCAGTTCCTGCAGATGTGGCTGCGCGGGGTCTACGAGCAGTCACGTGCGCTCAGCGATCGCGCGCTGCTCGAGCGCTCAAGCGCCGGGATGGCCGCCGGCGGCCGGTATGGGGTGCCGCCGTGGCGGCGGGCGCGCCTGCTCGCCGCGCGCGCGGCGTCCACGCGGCGGATTCTCGCCCTGTGGGACGAGTACGACGTGCTGCTCACCCCAGGCCTCGCGAGCACCGCGATCGCCGCTGAGGGCGGCTACGGCCGCTCGGCGCCGGTGGCGGTGAACATCGCCGGTCGCTTCACACCGTTCACCCCCGTCTTCAACCTCACCGGTCAGCCGGCGATGGCGGTGCCCGCGGGGTGTGCCGGCGA
>CAXTTD010000147.1:1098-7658 GCA_964246945.1 uncultured Solirubrobacteraceae bacterium
CGCGGGCCGGCCCCCCGCGCGCCGCGGGCGGGCGGCGCGGGCTCGCCGCCCAGCTCGAGGCGATCGCGTCGGAGGCCGACCCGGGCGCCCGACGCCCGCCCGTGGCGTAGCGCACACACGAGGTGACAGGGGCCCGACGCCGGGGTACAGTCCCGTACCGTGAGCGCGATCGCAGAGCCGAGCACCCCGACGGCGCTGGAGTCCGCGCGGCCCTACCCGCCGTCGCCCGCCGGACCTGCCGACGGCGAACCGCTCACCGCGCTTCCCCCCGCGCTCGGGTTGCCGCCCGGGCGCCAGGGCCTGCGCTTCGCCGCGCGCCCGATGAGCTTCGCGATCGGCGCCCACCGCCGCTTCGGCGACGTGTGGACGCTGTACATGCCGATGCGCCCGGCAGGCATGGTGGTGAGCGCCCACCCCGACCACCTCGCCGCACTGATGAAGGCGCGGCCCGCCGACGCGCCGTCACTCACCGGCTCCTCGCCGCTGGGGCTCATCCTCGGTCACGACTCGGTGCTCACCTCGGTCGGCGAGCGCCACATGCGTCAGCGCAAGCTGCTGCTGCCGCCGTTCCACGGGGAGGCGGTCGCCCGCTACGTGGAGATGATCGCCGAGGTCGCCGAGCGCGAGATCGACGGCTGGACGCCGGGCGCGGAGTTCCCGCTCGCCGCGCGCATGCAGGCGGTGACCCTCGAGGTGATCATGCGCGGCATCTTCGGCATCGACGGCCGTGAGCGCGGCACCCGCGAGGCGCGGATGCGGGAGACGATCCGCCGCATGCTCGGGATGTCGAGTACCCGGCTCTACCAGCTGATCGAAGTGCGCAACCACGGCCGCAAGGAGCCGCGTGATCTGCTCTCGGTGATGCTCGGCCTGGTCGACCGCCAAATGTACGCGGTGATCCGTGCCCGGCGCGCCGATCCCCGACGGGACGAGCGCACCGACGTGCTCTCGCTGCTGCTCGCCGCCCGCGACGAGGACGGGGCGCCGCTCAGCGACCGCGAGCTGCGCGACGAGTTGATGGCGCTGGTGCTCGCCGGCCACGAGACGACGGCCAACTCGCTGGCCTGGATCATGGAGCGGCTGCTGCGCACGCCGGCCGCCTACGCCGGGCTGCGCGACGCGGTGCGCGGCAGCGCGACGGCGGAGAGTGGGGAGTGGGTGGAGGCGACGATCCACGAGGGGATGCGGGTGCGTCCGGTGATCCCGATGGTGGTGCGGATGGTGATGCGGCCGTGGCGGTTCGGGGAGTACGTGGTCCCGCCGCAGACCGCGACCGCGGTCTCGATCCTCGGGATCCACCACCGCTCGGACATCTACCCTGACCCGGCGAGGTTCCGGCCCGAGCGCTTCCTCGCCTGCAAGCCCGGCACCTACACCTGGATCCCGTTCGGCGGCGGGATCCGCCGCTGCCTGGGCGCCTCGCTGGCGATGGCCGAGCAGCGGGTGGTGCTCGAGGCGATCGCCCGGCGCACCGATCTCGCTGCTCCCGACCCCGCGCCCGAGGCGCCGCGGATGCGCAACGTGACGATGATCCCCGGCCGTGGTGGCGTGGTCCGGGTGCTCGCCCGCCGTTCCGCCTGACCGCGGTCATGACTTCTATCGTTGAGCAGGTGTCCGGCCGGTCCGCGTCCCACTCACCCGCCTCGGTGGCCGCCGCCCCCGATCCCGCCGGCCACCGCGACCGGCTGATCGCCGCGATGGCCGAATCGATCACGCAGCAGGGCTATCGCGACACCACGGTCGCCGACGTCGTCCGGCTCGCGCGCACCTCGCGGCGCAACTTCTACGAGCACTTCGACGACCGCGACGCCTGCTTCCTGGCGCTCTTCGACGCGACCAACCAGGCGATGCTCGAACAGATCGCGGGCGCGGTCGACGCCCAGCGTGATCTCGACGAGCAGGTCGACTGCGCGGTGGAGGCGTACATCGCGAACGTGTGCGCGAGCCCGGCGCTGTACGCGAGCTTCGTCTACGAGCTGCCGGCGCTCGGGCAGGCGGGCGCCGCCCGCGGGCAGGTGACGCTCGAACGCTTCGCCGAGATGCTCGTCGGGCTCGTCGACGCTGCCCGGCGCGCGCAGCCGGAACTGCGCGCGCAGCCGCTCGACATGGACACCGCCACCATCATCGTCGGCGGGCTGCGGGAGCTGCTGGTGATCTCGCTCCAGCAGCATCGCGACATGCGGGATCTCCGCGACAGCGTGGGGTCGACGATCAAGGCCATCCTCATGCGCCCGCCGCTGTGAGCGCCACCCGCTGCGAGATCGCGATCATCGGCGCCGGGCTCTCGGGGCTCGGCATGGCGATCGCCCTGCGACAGAGCGGCCGGGAGGACTTCGTGGTGCTCGAGCGGGCCGGGGAGCTCGGCGGGACGTGGCGTGACAACACCTATCCGGGCTGCGCGTGTGACATCCCGAGCGTCCTCTA
Source organism: uncultured Solirubrobacteraceae bacterium (assembly GCA_964246945.1). Classification (GTDB taxonomy): domain Bacteria; phylum Actinomycetota; class Thermoleophilia; order Solirubrobacterales; family Solirubrobacteraceae; genus Palsa-465. Next base: position 3,523 of record CAXTTD010000147.1, read on the forward strand.
CTCCTACCGGGGAGAGCCGAACCCCGACTGGCCCCGCGCCTTCGCCTTCCAGCCGGAGATCCGCGCCTACATGCAGCGGGTCGCCGAGGGCCACGACGTCGAGCGCTTCATGCGCTTTCACCACGACGTGCTGTGCGCCACGTTCGACAAGCAGTCCGACCAGTGGGAGATCGACACCACCGGCGGGAGCTACGTCGCGGGGACGGTGATCATCGGCGCGGGCACCCTCGCCGATCCAGTGATCCCCGAGCTCCCGGGACTCGGCTCGTTCGCCGGGACCGTCTTCCACTCCGCGCGCTGGGACCACGAGCAGCCGCTCGAGGGCCGGCGGGTCGCCGTCGTGGGCAACGGCGCCTCGGCGATCCAGTTCGTGCCCGAGATCCAGCCGCGGGTCGCGCAGCTCGCGGTCTTCCAGCGGACCCCGACGTGGGTGCTCCCGCGCGAGAACCTCCGGGTGGGTGCGCGCTGGCGCCGGCGCCTGGCCCGTCACCCATGGCTCGGGGTGCTCGCCCGCGGTGGGGCGTTCCGCCTGCAGGAGCTCACCCACTTCAGCTTCACCCACCCGCTGCTCGCGCGGGTCGGCGAGCTGCAGGGCCGTCGCCAGCTCGCCCGCCAGGTCCCCGATCCCGCGCTGCGCGCCTCGCTCACTCCACGGTTTCGCCTCGGCTGCAAACGAGTGCTGTTCTCCAACCGCTGGTACCCGGCGATCACCGCCGAGAACGCCGAGGTCGTCACCGCGGGGATCCGCGAGGTGGTGCCCGACGGCATCCTCGACTCAGACGGCCGGCACCACGCCGCGGACACCATCATCTTCGGAACCGGCTTTCGCGCCACCGACCCGCCGATCGCCACCCGGATCCGCGGCCGTGACGGCGCCCGGCTGTCGGACACCTGGCAGGGCTCTCCGCGCGCCCATCTCGGGATCGGCGTCGCCGGCTACCCAAACCTGTTCTTCCTGCTGGGTCCGAACACCACCCTCGGGCACAACTCGGTGCTGGTGATGATCGAGGCGCAGATCGCCTACCTGCAACGGCTCCTGGACCATCGCGACCGGCTCGGGGCGGCGACCGTCGAGCCGACCGCGGAGGCCCAGGCCCGCTCGGTCGCGGAGGTCGATGCGGGCACCGCGGGCAGCGTGTGGAACGCCGGCGGCTGCCGGAGCTGGTACCTCGACGTCAACGGACGCAACTCGGCGCTGTGGCCGGGCAGCGTGCGCGCCTATGAGCGGCGGCTCGCCGAACTCCGGCCCGAGGAGTATGTCTGGCGTCCGTCCCGCGCGACGCCGGTCGCCGGCGACGTCGAGCCGGCCCTCGCCTGAGCGTCCGGCGATGGCTCGCCACCGCATTCCCGTCGACGGGCGCACCGCGTTCGTCTCGGGCGCCGCCTCGGGGATCGGCCGCGCCGTCGCCCAGCGTCTCGCTCGCCACGGCTGCCCGGTGGCGATCTGCGACCAGGATGCCGCGGGCCTCGCCGAGACCGCGGCGTCGATCGCCGGCCCAGTCCTCTCCCGGGTGCTCGACGTGCGCGACCGCCAGGCTCAGTTCGCGTTCGCCGCCGAGGTGGCGCAGTGGGGGCCGGCGCCGCTGGGCATCGTGCTCAACAACGCCGGGGTGTCGACGTCCCAGACGGTCGCCGAGGGCTCGGTGGAGGACGACGAATGGGTGCTCGCCGTCAACTTCGGCGGTGTCGTGATCGGCACCCGGGCATTCCTGCCGATCCTCGAGCGCCAGCAGTCCGGGGTGATCGTCAACGTCTCGAGCGTGTTCGGCCTCGTGGGGATCCCCGGCCAGAGCGCGTACTGCGCCTCGAAGTTCGCGGTGCGCGGGTTCACCGACTCGCTGCGCCAGGAGCTCCGGCTCGCGGAGTCCGGGGTGCGCGCCTGCGTCGTGCATCCGGGTGGGGTGAAGACGAACGTCGCGCGCAACGCGCGCTACCACACCCATCCACTCGGCCGCGACGTGAGCCGCGAGCAGGCGATCGCGGAGTTCGACTCACTCGCCTTCACCGCCCCGGAGACGGCGGCGAAGGTCATCCATCGCGGCGTCGCCGCCGGACGCAGCCGCATCCTGGTCGGGCCTGACGCCTATGTGTTCGACGTGCTCGGGCGGGCGATGCCGACCCACTATCACCGAGTGCTGCAGCTGCTCGAGGGCCTGCCGCGGCCCGCGTCGGCTCGCGGGCGGTAGGCGCGTCCGGGTAGGCTCTCACCCCATGACCGATCGCGAGAAGCCGACCGTCGAGGTCCCTACCGACGAGGTGCCCTCCTACCAGCTCGAGCTCGACGACCTGATCATCGGCGACGGCCAGGAGGCCGTCGCGGGCGCGCTGGTCGACGTCCACTACGTCGGGGTGTCGTGGAGCACCGGCACCCAGTTCGACGCCTCCTGGGACCGCGGTCAGACGTTCGCGTTCCGGCTCGGCGGCAAACAGGTGATCGCCGGCTGGGACCAGGGCGTGGCCGGGATGCGCGTCGGCGGCCGACGGCGGATCACCATCCCGCCGATGCTCGGCTACGGCAAGCGCGGTGCCGGGGGAGTCATCGGCCCCGACGAGACGCTCGTGTTCGTCGTCGACCTGATCGCAGTTCGCTGAATCGGCCGGGAGGCGCGTCCCGCGCGGGCTCCCCAGAGCCGGCCCGGGCGCGGACTGGTGCCAGACCATCGATGGCGACTGAGTTCGCGATTGCGAACTGAACCGCCATCGAGACGGCTTACCAGTTGCCGGAGACGATGTCCCAGGCGCGGCGCAGCTTGCCCCCGAGCGCCGAGGGTGCGTCGGCGGGGTCGGCGCTGAGCTCGCCGGGATTCTCCGACGGCGCGGGAAGGTTTCGGCAGGCGGCGGCGTCGATCGTCAGCTCGACCCCGTGCTCGTGGATGCTCGCCACCTCGGGCGCGTCGACGAACCGGTGGCGGTCGCCGTGTCCCAGCAGCTGATGGTCGAGATCGCCGATGATGATCCCGTCGAAGATGTCCTCTCGCTCGGCCGCGAGCACGTGCGTGACCGTGCCGATCCGCTGGCCATCGGCGCTCAGCACCGGGGTGCCGGATTCGAGCACCGCGTAGGAGATCGGATCGCCGAGGTCGTCGCTCAGGGCGTGTAGGCCTTCGGGTTGGCGACGTGGCTCACGTAGCTGGCCACGGCGTACAGGTCCGGACCGGTCGCGAGGCCGTTCGGCATGTTGCCGTAGTTGCCGTGGGCGCCGTTCTCCACGTAGTGCAGGACGGTCGCATAGCTCGGATGCGTGGCATCGAGGTCGGGCCCGACCTCCCCGATCGACCGGCTCGCCGCGAGCTGGTGGCAGGCGGCGCAGTGCACGGAGAAGATCTTGTGGCCCTGTGCCTGCTGCTTGGTGAGCGCGACCCGCTGGCCGAGCACCGTCACGTGGTTGGCCTGGTCGTCGGAGCCGTGCAGAATGAGGAATCCGGCGATGATCGCGAACGCCATGCACAGTGTGAAGGCGATCGCCGGAATCGGGAGTGAGTTTCGACGCATGGAGAAGAGTGCCAGAGCGCTCGGCGACGGTGCGAGGGTCGCTTTACCTGGGGTTGAGCGCGCGGAACACTACCAGTACGTCCCGCAGGAGCGTCCCACTCGCGCCGCCTGGTCGGCGGGCGGACGTCGGCGTCCGGAAACGAGGTAGCGTGGCCCCATGCCGCGCGGCTCCCGGATCGTCTATTCGACCACCGACGGTGACCTCCGCCGCCCGCGCGACCCCGGGCTCCGCGCCCGGCGGGCCGACGGCGATCGGGTGACGGTGCGCCGCGAGGTGGCCGGCCGCCGCGGCAAGCCGGTGACGACCGTCGCCGGGGTCCCGGTCGACGCCGCCGGCCGCAAAGCGCTCGCGCGCACGCGGAAGCGCCGCGGCGGCGGCGGGGGCGCGGGGGAGGGCGGCGGGGTCGCGGTGCAGGGCGATCATCGGGGAGTCGTGGTCGAGGTCCTGCGCGCGGCGGGCTATGCACCGGTGCTCGCCGGAGGCTGATGCGGCTCGACCGGTGGCTGTGGACCGCACGCGTGTTCAAGACGCGGGCGCTCGCCGCCGAGGCGGTCAAGGGCGGCCGGGTGCATGTCGGCGGCGTCGCGGCGAAGCCGAGCCGCGAGGTGCGGATCGGCGACGAGCTCGAGGTGAGCATCGGCAG
>CAXTTD010000148.1:0-6776 GCA_964246945.1 uncultured Solirubrobacteraceae bacterium
GAGAGAGCCCCGAGTTGATCATCGTCGACAGCTGCCGGGTGAACCGCGCGAGATCCTCCAGGCTCACGCGCGCGAAGCGGTCGAGCGAGAGCTCGACCGCCTTGACCTTCTGCTTGACCTCGAGTGCGAGCAGGCCCCGCTCGCGCAACGTCTCGACAACGCCCTCGCGGGTCTCGGCATCGAGCTCGCCGACCACCTTGCCGCCGCCGGTGTCGACGGCGCGAAAGCTGAAGGTATGGCTCACTGCAGGTACCCGTTGGTGGCTCCGGCGAGCGCCATGGGCGCCGGGTCCCCGCCGCTGTCACCGAGCAGGCGCGCGAGCTCGCTCGGCACCGAGGCGCGGCGGCGAGCCGTCTCGAGCGAGATCTGACCCGCTCGGACGAGCTGCACGAGAGCGGCGTCCATCGTCTGCATCCCGAACTCCCCACCGGTCTGGATCGCGGAGTAGATCTGATGGGTCTTGCCCTCGCGGATGAGATTGCGCACCGCGGGGGTCGGCAGCAGGATCTCCACCGCCGGGATGCGCCCCCGGCCGTCGATCTTGGGCAGCAGCTGCTGAGCGACGACGCCCTGCAGGGCTGCGGAGAGCATCACGCGCACGTGCTGCTGCTGGTGGGGTGGGAACACGTCGATGACGCGGTCGACGGTCTGGGGCGCGTCCTGGGTGTGCAGGGTGGCGAGCACGAGGTGTCCGGTCTCCGCGGCGGTGAGCGCGGTGGAGATCGTCTCCAGGTCGCGCATCTCGCCCACGAGGATGACGTCGGGGTCCTGGCGCAGCGCGGCGCGCAGCGCGTCGGCGAAGCTCGTCGCGTCGGCGCCGAGCTCGCGCTGGTTGACCAGGCAGCGCTTGTGGTGGTGCAGGACCTCGATCGGGTCCTCGATGGTGAGGATGTGATCGTCGCGCGTGCGGTTGATCTCGTCGATGAGGGCGGCGAGCGTCGTCGACTTGCCCGAGCCGGTGGGACCGGTGACGAGGATCATCCCGCGGGGCAGTGAGGCGAACGCTTTGATCGCGGGGGGCATCCCCAGGCTCTCGAGCGATTCGACGCTCCCCGGCGTCATCCGGAACGCCCCGCTGATCGCCCCACGCTGCATGTAGGCGTTGACCCGCATGCGGGCGGTGCGAGGGATCGACCAGCTGAAATCGACCTGATGGTTGTTCTCGAGCTGCTGGCGCTGAGAGTCGGAGAGGATCGAGTAGATGATCTCTCGCGTCTCCTGCGGGTTGAGCACCGGAAAGCCCTCGAGTGGCACGAGTCGTCCGGTGATGCGCAGGCTGGGCGGCGCCCCGGCGGTGACATGGATGTCAGAGGCGTCGCGCTCGATGGCGGCGAGGACGATGTCGGCGAAGTCGATGGACATAGGAGAAGGGTCGGCACGCGCCGGCTCGCACTTGAGCCGGTGGGACCGACTCAGGTGCCGAGGACGCGCATCACCTCGTCGACGGCGGTGAGTCCCTCGCGGACCTTGGCGAACGCGTCCTCACGCAGGGTGCGCATGCCCTCGGCGCGCGCGGTGTCGGCGATGCGGTCGCTGGCCGCGTTCTCCAGCGCCAGGTCCCGGATCGTCGGGGAGATCGGCATGATCTCGTAGACGCCGACGCGACCGCGGTAGCCCCCGCCGTTGCAGCGGGCGCAGCCCGCCGCGTCGAACGCGTCGATGTCGTGCTCGGCGGCGAAGCCCGCCCGGCGCAGGGCGTCGGCCTTGAGCGTCACCGGCCGGCGGCAGTTCGTACACAGCATCCGGGTGAGGCGCTGGGCGACCACGCAGCGCACCGAGGAGGCGACGAGGAACGGTTCGATGCCCATCTCCACCAGGCGGGTGATGGCCGACGGCGCGTCGTTCGTATGCATGGTGGAGAACAGCAGGTGGCCGGTGAGCGCCGCCTCGATACTGATCTGGGCGGTCTCGCGGTCGCGGATCTCCCCGACCATGATGATGTCGGGGTCGGCGCGCATCATCGAGCGCAGCCCGGCGGCGAAGCTGAGCCCCGAGCGCAGGTTCACGGGAACCTGGGTGATGCCGCTGAGCTGGTATTCGACGGGGTCCTCGATGGTGACGATGTTGCGATCGGGCTGGTTGAGCGCGTTGAGGATCGCGTACAGGGTGGTCGACTTGCCCGAGCCGGTCGGGCCGGTAACGAGCACCGACCCGTGGGCCTGGCCGATCGCGTCGTCGAGCTGCGCCCGCGCCCCCGCCTCGAGCCCCAGCCGGTCGAGGTCGATGAGACCGGCGGAGCGGTCGAGCAGACGCATCACCACGGTCTCGCCGTGCACCGTCGGCATCGTCACCACCCGAATGTCGATCGGGGCGCCGCCGACGATCAGCCCGAGGCGACCGTCCTGGGGCAGCCGACGCTCGGAGATGTCGAGCTCGCACATGATCTTGATACGCGAGATGAGCGGCGGCACCATGCGCGCGGGCACGCGTGCCGCCTCCTGCAGGACGCCGTCGACCCGCAAGCGGACCCGCATCTCGCTGGGACCGGGCTCGAAGTGCACGTCGGAGGCCCCCTGGCTCACCGCCTGGGAGAGCAGCGAGTTGACGAGCTTGACCACGGGGGTCTCCACTGCCTCCCGCAGCTCGGCGGCGTCCAGGGCGGTGGCCTCGAGCTCGTGCTGCTCGGCCTCCTCCTCGATCACCTGGTGCACCGTCTCGTCGAGTCGGCTCGTCTGGCTGATCACTCCGGCGATGTCCTCGGGGGTCGCGACGACCGCCCGCACGCTGAAGCCGGTGTGGATCTCGACGTCGTCGATGGCGACGACGTTCGTCGGGTCGGCCATGGCCACGAGCAGGGTGCGCTCGTCGACCCGGCCGATCGGGACGAGCTCGCAGCGCCGGGCGATCTCCGCGGGGAGCAGCGCGACCGCGGCGAGGTCGACGGGGCGCGCGCTGAGGTCGACGAATTCGAGCCCGAGCCGCTCGGCGACCGCCATCCCGCGCTGCTCGGGGCTGATCACCCCGCGCAGCACGAGCATGTGCTCGGTGGGCACGCCCGCTGCGCGGGCGGCGGAGACGCTCGCGTCGACCTGCTCGCGAGTCGCGAACCCGTGCTCCACGATGACGTCGATGACGCGCCTCGGGCCGGCGAGGCCGGCGGCGGAGGCGGCGGGAAACGAAGGCTCGAGCACGGAGCCCGCGAAGTCGTGATCCGGGAACACGTTCTCTGTATCGGCCGCGGACGTGGAGTCGTGAAGGGGTCGCTCGATTTTTACGTATTTCCTCAAGTCGGCCAGGGCGAATGCCGATCTTGCCTCTCGGAAGGACGCACACCCCCGCCGCGGATCCAGCGGAGTGTGGGGTTCCAACCAGCAAACATCAACACAGGAGTGAAACTGAGATGCTTCAGCGTCTTCGTAATCGCGCCCAGGGTCAGGAGGGTTTCACCCTTATCGAGCTGCTGGTCGTGATCCTCATCATCGGCATCCTCGCGGCCGTCGCGATCCCGACGTTCCTCTCGCAGACCAATAAGGCCAAGGACTCGAACCTGCAATCAGCCCTCAGCACGGCGCAGACGACCGAGGCAACCTACCAGACAAGCAACGGCAGCTACGACACCGGCCTCACCGCGGCGATGTCCACGAGCGCGAATAACCCGCTCATCCAGATCGAGCCAGCGCTCGGCTCCTCGTGGAGCCAGTACAACATGACGGCGACGACCCCCATTGCGAACAGCGGTGTGACGAATGGATTCACCGTGGCGGGAACCGACTCTGCCAGTCCCGCGGTGACCTTCGACCTCACATACAATTCCAGCACTGGTGCAGTGGTGAAGTACTGCACGCCCGCGAACTCGGGGGCCTGTAACGCCAGCAACTCCTGGTAGCGCTCCCTGACCTGACGCAGCCGCGGGTCGCCGGGGGCATCTCCCGGCGACCCGTGCCTTGCAGTGAGCCGCATCCGCCGTCTGCCTTCCTTCTTGCAGCAGGACCTTGATCAATGTCACCTCTCATCTTCTTCATCTGCCTCTCCACCGCCGCCGGCCTGTGCCTCGGCTCGTTTCTCAACGTCGTGGCCTATCGGCTGCCTTCCGGCATCTCCTTGGTCTCGCCGGGCTCCGCCTGCCCGGGCTGCGGGATGGCAATCCGGGCCTACGACAACGTGCCGGTGATCTCGTGGCTGGCGCTGCGCGGGCACTGCCGTGCCTGCGACACCGAGATCTCAGTCCGCTATCCGCTCACCGAGGCGATCACTGGCGCGCTATTCGCCTCTGTGGTGCTCGTCACCGGCGCCGGGCACGAGGTGTGGCTCGACCTGTGCTTCATCGTCGCGCTCGTCGCGATCACACGGATCGATCTCGAGCACCGGATCATCCCCGACCGCATCCTCGCCCCGCTCGCGCTCGTCGCGCTCATCCTCACCGCGGTGTTCGTCCCCCACGAGCTGCCCGGCCGGCTCATCGCCGCCGCCGTCGGTGGCGGAGCACTGCTGCTCGCGGTCCTCGCCTACCCGAGTGGCATGGGGATGGGCGACGTCAAGCTCACCGCGGTGATGGGGCTCGTCCTCGGGCCGGCGCTCGCTCCGGCGCTGCTGGTCGCGTTCCTCGCCGGGACGATCGTCGGGCTCGGAATCATCGCCCGTCGCGGGGTGGCCGAAGGTCGCAGGACCGCAATCCCGTTCGGGCCGTTCCTCGCGCTCGGTGGGCTCGTCGGCCTGTTTGCCGGCGAGGCGATCATCCACGGCTACCTGAGGATGGTGGGACTGTGAGCTTCCTGAAGAAAGAGGTCACCCTGCCCAAGCTGGGCGTGCCGAAGCTGCCGCGCCGGCCCTCGCATCCGGCCCCGGCGGCTCCCCGGCGGGGACTGCCCGCGGTCTCTCGCGGCTCGGGGGTGACCGGCCTCGAGATCGGCGCGTCGCAGATGATCGCCGCCGAGGCCCGGCTCACCGACGGGCGCATCGTCGCCCGCCGTACGGTTGTGCGCGACCTTCCGTCGGGGTTGGTACGAGACGGCGTCGTGCTCGACGCCGAGGCACTCGGAGAACAGTTGCGCGAGATGTTCGCGGGCACTCGCCTCTCCCGGCGGGTCCGCGTCGGCCTGGCGACGCCGCGGACGGTCCTGCGGGTCATCGATCTGCCCCCCCTTGCGGAGGCCGACATCTCGGCCGCGCTGAAGCTCCAGGCCCAGGATCGCATCCCCATGCCGCTCGACCGCGCGGTGCTCGACCATCAGACGATCGGCCTCGTCGACACCCCGGACGGCCCGCGCATGCGGGTGATCGTCGTCGCCACCGAGCGCGCGGCGGTCGACACCCTGCTCGATACGCTGCGTCGCGCCCACCTGAAGCCCGCGGGGATCGACCTGTCGGTGTTCGCCGCCATCCGCGCGGTCTCCAGCGCCGAGCCGGTGCCCGGACCCGTGCTCTACGCGCAGCTCGGGGATCTCGTGAACCTCGCGATCGCCGAGTCGGGGGTGTGTCATTTCACCCGGCAGGCGCCGCAGGGGCTCGCCTTCGTGCTGCAGCGGCTCGTGGATCGTCGCGGTGGATCCCTCGCGGAGGCGCAGGCGCTGCTGTTCGCCGCGGCGGGCGGCGATTTGGCGGACGCGGCCCTCGCGGCCGGCCGCGAGGGCGGCGCGTTGCTCGGCCAGGTGGCCACCGAGCTCGGATCCGAGCTGCGGGCCGCCGCCGAGTTCTACGGCACGCAGGCGGGTGCGACGGTGAGCGAGGGGATCGTCACCGGTGCGTTGGCGCCGCTGCGTGGGTTCGTTCCCGCGCTTGCCGAGGCATCGGGCCTCGAACTGCGCTGCGGAGAGGTGCAGACCGTGGAGGGCGGCGCGCTTGACGATGTCGATCTGCGGGTGGCTCCGGTCGCCGTCGGCCTGTGCGTGGGGAGCCTCGAGCGATGAAGGCCGTCAACCTCGTTCCCGCCGATGCCCGGCGCCGCGGCGCCTCGCTCGCCACCGGTCTTCCGTTCCTCGGCCTCGTGGGCGGGCTCGTCCTCGTGCTGATCGCCACCCTGCTGTTCGTCACCGAGCACAACCGCGTCGACTCGCGCAAGGCGCAACTGGCTGGGGTCCAGGTGAGCGCGGCGCGGTGGACGGCGGCCGCGGGGACCTACGGCCACGACGTCGCGGTTAGCACCGCCCGCCAGAGTGCCATCGCGAAGGTCGAGAGCCTCGCCGGGAGTCGCTATGACTGGTCGGTGCTGCTGGGTCGTCTCGGGGACGCGATGCCGCGCGAGAGCGTGCTGAGCTCGCTCGCCATCACTGCGTCGAGTGCGTCGAGCGCGTCGAGCACAACTGGCTCCTCGAGTACCCCGGCGACCTCTGGCAACGCGACGAGCATCGCGCTGGCCGCCTGCGCGACCTCGCAGTCGGTGGTCGCCCAGACAATGGTCAACCTGCGTCGGATCGCCGGCGTCTCTCAGGTGATCCTCTCCTCGAGCGGCGCCGCCGGCACGGGGGGCACGAACACCGGTGGATGTCCCTACAGGGTGTCCTTCGCCCTTACCGTCCCGTGCGCCCCGCCGCCGGCGCCCCCGTCCGCGGCGACCGGGGCCACGGCACCGGCGGCGAGTGACCCATCGTCGATCTCGAGCTCCACGGGGGTAGCCCAGTGAATCTCCGACCCCGTGATCGGGCGTTGCTGGGAGTCGTGGCGACGCTCGCTGCGTGCGCCGCGTTCTACCTGCTGGTGCTCTCCCCCCAGCGACACCAGATGAACCGGCTGCAGCATTCGATCGCCTCCGCCCAGACGACGCTCGCGAGTGCTCGAGCGGCGTACGCGAGCGGTGGCGCGGGGGGGGGGCGGGGGGGGGGGGGGAGGCGCGGGGGGGC
>CAXTTD010000148.1:6786-7583 GCA_964246945.1 uncultured Solirubrobacteraceae bacterium
ACGCCGCGCGGTGCCCGAGTCCTCCAACGTCCCGGGACTCCTGCGCCTGCTGCAGAGGAGCGCCGACGCGGTACACGTGCAGATCAACAGCATCAGCCTCGGCAGCGCGAGCTCGGGGGCGACGTCGGCCCCGGCCGCCACCACCGCCACGCCGACCTCGCAGGCCGGCGCGACCAGCATCCCGGTCTCGCTCAGCTTCGGAGGCGGCTACGAGGCGCTGAATCGGTTGGTCCACCGCCTCGACGCCCTCGTCACGGTCGCCCACGGCCGCCTGCGGGCCAACGGCCCGCTCGTCGGCATCAGCAACGTCTCGCTGAACCCCGGCTCTGGAACCGCTGGGAACGCCTCAACGCTCACCGTGACCCTCACCGCGACCATCTATCAATACGGCAGCACCGCATCGGTCACCGGCGCGAGCTCCGGAGGAGCCTCATGAACACGCTGCGCCGAGACCTGTTCGAGCGACGGTTGTGGCCGATCGCGGTCGTCCTCATCGCCGCCATCGTCGCCGTGCCGTTCCTCATCGAAGGTCACGGGCGGACGGCCAACACGACCATCGCAGACGCGCCGGCGCCGGCACCCGCGACCGGCGCCCCGACCACGTCGAAGTCCGCGCGCCCGCGGTCGGCGACCGGTCACGCGACGCGTTCCGGGCACCGGTCGTCCGGTGCCTCGAGTCGACGTGACCCGTTCGCCGCCGGCGCGGGCGCCACGCCCAGCCCCACGGCGACGACGAGCCCGACTTCGACCACCGCCAGCACCGCGGGTGGGAGCTCGCCCGCCGGTTCGAGCGACGC
>CAXTTD010000149.1:0-3313 GCA_964246945.1 uncultured Solirubrobacteraceae bacterium
CCCTCGGCGACGTCCACGCCCCCGCCTGGATCGCGCGCCGGCCCCGGTGGCTGGTGGCCGGCGTGGGCCTCGTCATCCTGCTCGCCGTCTCCGCGGTCCTGCGCACCGGCGAGCTGAGCGGCCAGCTGTGGTTCAACGAGGCGATCGCGGTCGGGATCGCCACCCAATCGTTCGGCGGGGTCCTGCACGCGACCCGCGTCGGCGGCGATGCACCGCTGTACTACCTGCTGCTGCACCTGTGGGTGGGCGGCCTGGGCGACAGCGAGGCCGCGGCCCGCAGCCTGTCGCTGGTGTGCGCGCTGGCGTCGATCCCGGTCGCCGGCTGGGCGGGCTGGACGTTGAGCGGGGAACGGGCGGCGCTGCTGGCGGCGCTGCTGTTCGCGTTCAGCGCCGCGCTCACCCAGTACGCCGAGCAGGCCCAGCCTTACGCGCTGCTGATGTTGCTGAGCCTCGTCGCGGTGACCGCCTTCCTGCACGGCTTCGTGTACCGGCGGCGGCGCTATCTGTGGCTGTTCGTCGCGGCCCTTGAGGCGGCGCTCTACGCGACGCCCGGCTCGACCGGGCTGCTGATTTTCGGCCTCGCGGTGGGGCTCATGGTCATCGTACGCTGCGCCGCCCCCGGAGAGCAGCGGGCGCTCGTCCGCGACGGCGCGCTCTGCCTGCTCGGGCTGCTCGTCCTGTTCATCCCGTGGCTACCGGCGACGATCGACCAGATCGCCCACGCGACCTCGCCCTGGCACTACGCGCCGCTGATCGGTGCCAACATCCCGGCCCAGCTTCTGGGCAGCGACCGCATCGAGGCGGCCCTCGCCGTCGCCCTCGTGATGGGGATTGCGCCGCTGGTGCTCGTGCGCAGCCGCCGGCGCAGCCCCGAGGCGATCGTGTTCTGGGCGCTCATCGGGGTCACGCTGGCGACGATCGGCCTTGCCGCTGTCTCCCAGCTCGCCGTCCCCGACTGGGTCGCGCGCTACCTGGAGCCGGTGACCCCGGCGCTGCTGCTGATCGCGGCGCTCAGTGCCGCGCGGGCGAGGATCGCCGGCGTGCTCGCCGTCCTGCTGTGCGTCGTCTTCTGCGCCGACCCCGGGGCGTTCGCGCCGGGCCACATGAGCAACGTGCGCGACATCGCCGGGCAGCTCGGCCGGCAGATGCACGCCGGCGACGTCGTCGCCGTCGCCCAGCCCGAGCAGACGCCGCTGGCCTGGTACTACCTGCCGGCAGGGCTGCGCTACGAGAGCACGCTCGGAGCCGCGCGCCAACCCGCCGTCATGGACTGGGACGGGGCCCTCACACGGCTGCGAGACACCGCGCCGAGCACCGCGGTGACGCAGTTGGTTGCTAGCCTGCGGCCCGGCCAGCAGCTTCTCTTCATCAGGCCTCTCACCGAGGGTGGACTGAACTGGAACTCGCCGTGGGCCTCGCTCGTGCGACGCCGCGCGGCCCAGTGGGGGCAGCTGTTGACCGACGATGTCGCCCACGGGATCCTCACCCCGGTGGGAACGGCCCCGGACTCCTATGCCGGGGACTGCTGCGTGGCCGACAGCGCCGTCCTCTACCGCAAGGCCGCCTGAACCCCTGGATCCCACGGACCTGGACCCCGACACCTTCACGCGAGATGACCGACACCACCGCTGCGCCCCACACTCCCGATCCGCCGATCACCCCCGAGCATCCGGTGGTGGTCATCGGCGGCGGGCCGGCGGGTCTCACCGCCGCATACCAGCTCGTCAAGACGGGCCAGCCGGTGGTCGTGCTCGAGTCCACCGAGTACCTCGGCGGCATCGCCCGCACCCAGGTCCGGAACGGCTACCGCTTCGACCTCGGCGGTCACCGCTTCTTCACCAAGGTGACCGAGGTCGACGACCTGTGGCACGAGATCATGAAGGAGGAGTTCCTCAGGCGCCCGCGCAAGAGCCGGATCTACTGGAATGACAAGTTCCTCGAGTATCCGCTGCAGGGCATCGACGTGATCCGCAAGCTCGGCCCGGTCGAGCTCACCCGCTGCATGGCCTCCTACGCGTGGGCGGCGATGAAGCCCAAGGGCGACGAGGACACCTTCGAGGAGTGGGTCTCCAACCGCTTCGGCAAGCGGCTCTACCAGCATTTCTTCAAGACCTACACCGAGAAGCTGTGGGGGGTCTCAGCAACCGAGATTCGCGCCGAGTGGGCCGCCCAGCGGATCAAGGGCCTGTCGTTCTTCTCCGCGGCCAAGGCGGCCTTCTTCGGCAACCAGGGCAACATCAAGTCGCTCATCTCCGAGTTCAACTACCCGCGCTTTGGACCTGGTCAGATGTGGGAGCAGATGGCCCAGGACATCCGCGAGCGCGGCGGCGAGATCCGCATGAACTCCCCGGTCACCCGGCTCGTTGTCGACGGCGGCGCGGTCACCGAGGTGATCGCCGGCGGTGAGACGCTCCGGCCGTCGCACGTCATCTCCTCGCTGCCGCTGCGCACGACCGTCGGCATCGCCTCGCCCGAGGCCCCCGGCGAGGTCCGCGACGCCGCGCGCGGGCTGCGCTACCGCGAGTTCCTCACCGTGCTGCTCGTCATCGACGTCGAGGAGATCTTCGACGACAACTGGATCTACATCCATCAGCCGGGCGTGCGCGTGCTGCGCATCCAGAACTTCAAGTCGTGGAGCCCGTCGATGGTGCCCGAGGGCGAGACCGCGGTGTCGATCGGCATGGAGTACTTCTGCTTCGAGGGCGACGAGCTGTGGAACACGCCGGACGACGACCTCGTCGCGATGGCCGGCCGGGAGATCGAGAAGCTGCACCTCGCGCCGGCCGACAAGGTCCGCTTTGGTTTCGTGGAGCGCGTCCACAAGGCCTATCCGATCTACGACGAGCTGTACGCGGAGCGGGTGACGACGATCCGCCGCTGGCTCGACACGATCTCCAATCTCACCCAGGTGGGGCGCAACGGACTGCACCGCTACAACAACTCCGACCATTCGATGCTCACCGCGATGCGGGCGGTCGACAACATCCTGCTCGACACCGATCACGACATCTGGGACGTCAACGTGGAGAGCGTGTACCACGAAGAGGTGCACGACTCCGAGAACCCGTATCGCAAGGACCAGAACACCCCGGCGATGGAACAGCCGCTCGCCTCCGAGCACTGAGCTCGAGGCTGGGTCGGGGTTCAGGGACGGGAGGTTCACGGTGAACATGCGGGTTCGGGGTGGGGGTCTGCGTCGGGCGGCGCTCGGCGTGCTCGCCGGACTGCTCGCGGGCGCTCTGGCACTCGGCGCGCCGGGCCTCGCGCAGGCGAGTGGCGGCTCGGGCGGCTCGGGCGGCTCGGGCGGGCAGTC
>CAXTTD010000149.1:3323-7573 GCA_964246945.1 uncultured Solirubrobacteraceae bacterium
GGGGGCGGCGGTACCCCCGGGCCCGCCCAGACGCCGGCGACTCCGCCCCCCGGCGCCAACGCGACCACCGCCGGCACTTCGACGGCCGGCGGCGGGTTCTCGACCGGGAGCGCGATCGGGATCGCCATCGCCGCCTTCGTGATCATCGTGGGGATCGCCGCCGCGATCTTCCGCGACGCGCGCCGGCGCACCCGGGGTCGCCCGGAGCCGAGTGCCGACGCCGAGCGGGTGCCCGGATCCCAGCGGCCGCCCAAGGCGCGCAAGCTGAGCCCCGCGGAGCGGCGCCGGCGCAAGCGCGGCCGGGCACCGCGACGGCGCTGACGCCGGTCAGCGCGGACGCGATGGACCTCTCCGCGGTGCTCGCCGGGATGACCCCCGAACCCGCCGGCGGGTGGTCGGCGGAGCCGCCCGAGGACTGGCGTCAGGGCCGGACGCTCTACGGGGGACTCACCGCAGCCCTGTGCGCCCGCGCCGCGCAGCTCTGCGTCGATTCTCCGGCGCCGCTGCGCGCGCTGCAGCTCGCCTTCGTGGGCCCCGCCACCGGGCGGGTGCGGTTCGTGCCCACCGTCCTGCGCCGCGGACGCTCGGCGACCTTCGTCGGCGTCGACGGGTTCACCGACGCCGGCCTCTGCGCACGGGCCACGCTCACCTATGGACTTGCGCGCGACAGCCCGATCGCCCACGACCGTGCGGGCGCGACCGACGTGCCGGAGCCCGAGGCCTGCACGCCGCTGCCGGCGGGCGCGGGACCGGCGTTCCTCGCCCACTTCGACGTCCGACCCGCCGCGGGCGGGGTGCCGTTTGGCGGCGGCGATCCCGCCTTCGCGATGTGGGTCCGCCACCGCGACGGCAGCGGGCTCGACCCCACGATCGGCCTGGTCGCCGTGGCCGACGTGCTCCCACCGGCCGTCTCGACGACCTACCGCGAGCTGCGGCCCATGAGCTCGATGACCTGGTCGCTGGACGTCGCCGGAGCGCCGCCGCCGAACGAGTGGTACCTGCTGCGCTCGGGGAGCGAACGCGCCGCCGACGGCTACTCGCTGCAGACCATGGGTTGCTGGGATCGCGACCGGCGGCTGCTCGCGCTCGGGCGCCAGACGGTCGCCCTCTTCTGATCGCCCGACCGCCCCGGGCGCCGCCGCTCAGTGGTTGGTTTCGGAGGTACGTGGATGATTTGGCGACTGGCCGGGCGGGAATGACGGGCGGCGGCGCACCAAGACGTACTGGTGGTCCGGCGGGGATGACGGGCGGCGGCGCGCCAAGTGGTACTGGTGGTCCGGCGGGTGCGCCGCCGCTCGTCAGGCGCGTCCAGACGCCACCAAGCGCCGCGTAATTGCGAAACCGGCCACCTAACAGGCGACGACGGCGACTGAACGCCCGGACGCCGCGGCGAGCCCGGTGATGTCTCCGGAGTCGCTCGTGGCGACGCGGTCGCCGGCGGCCGCGATAGCGACGATCGTGGCGTCGGCCGCGTCCCCACGCCCCGCACGAGCCAGAAGCACACCTGCGGCACGACCGAGCCGCTCGTCGACAGGGCGGACGTCGACGGATTTCAGGAGCCGGGCGAGGTTGCTCTGTCGCCCGCGGGGGTCGCGCCACACCTCGGCCACCACGATCCCCGTCGTGCGCAGCTCGAGACCAGCTGAGCTCGCAATGCGCAGCCGGGCGATCATCGCGGGATCGTCGCGATCGACGGCGATCAGGGCCCCGGCATCGAGTATCAACGCGCTCACGCCGTCGGCGCCGCATCCGGCGCGTTCACGCCAAGCTCCTCCGCAGCTGCCGCCAGCTGATCTCGACTCAGTGCACCGCGCTCGGCCTCCCAGGCATCCAGGAAGTTCGTGAGCGCTTCAGAGCGCAGCTTCGCCTCCGCCGCCTCGGCCAACCAACCAGAGAGACCCCTCCCGGTGCGTTTCGCAGCGTCCCGGACGGCATCTCCGAGATCCGGAGCGAACGACACGCTGATTTTGTCGACCTTCATCCGCGTGATCCTACCCAGGTAGCAACTACCAGGGTATGAACTGCGGATGCGGCGGGCGGCGCGTTCGCGGGTCACGCGGCCGGATCCACCGCGTCCAGCGAGCGGCGGGCGCGCGCGAGCTGGCGCTCGACGGTACGCCGGCTGTCGCCCGTGGTGCCGGCGATCTCTGCGTAGCTGAAGCCGAGCCCGTGCAGCCACACGGCCTCCCGCTGGCGCTCGGGCAGGCCGCGGATCGCCTCCACCTGCACGCGGCGCGTCACGAGATCCTCGACGAGGTCCGGCGATTCGGGTCGGTCCGCGTCGCGCTGCTCGAGCTCCTCGAGCGGACGCTCCCGCGCACCCCGGGCGAGCTGCCGCCACGCCTCGCGACGGGCAACCTGCACCACCCAGCGAACCGCTCCCGCGCGCCGCACCCGGGCGCGATGGTGCACGAGACGCATCCAGGCGATCTGGCAGGCGTCCTCCACGACTGCATCGCAGCCCGCGACGTCGAGCCGCACGAGACGGCGTACCCGAACCGCATGGTGCCGGTACAGCTCCGCGATCTCCGCGATGTCCGCGACCGGCTCAGCTCCGGTGCTGAGGCTCATCCTGAGCTCCCTTCAATTGTGGCGAAGAATTGACAATAACCATCAGCATCTGTGGTTCTATCAGATCGTGTTGATGGAATTCAATTGGCTCATTTAGAAAGGAGCGTCGATGCTGATCGCATTCGCCGCGGGCGTGAGCGCCCACCCGGACCTGACCGGTCTTCCCGGCAGCAACGTCCTGCAGCAGCTCGTGAACGGCGCCGAGGCGTGGGCGCTCACGCTCGCCCTGCTCGGAGCGTTCGTGGGTGCCGGCCTGTGGGCGATCGCATCCCACAGCCACAACCACCACTACGCGGCGCGCGGCCGGATGGCGGCGCTCGTCTCCGCGGCCGCCGCACTCGTGATCGGGGCCGCCCCGGGACTCGTGAACTTCTTCGACCACCTCGGTTCGACGGCGAAGTGATGCGCGCCCCGCTCATTTCACTGCCGCTCGCCCTGCTTGCCGCGGCCCTGTTCGCCGGCCCCGCGCGCGCCGCCGCCGCGACGGCGCCCGTATGCCGGCTGCCCGGCTACGTCACCACCCAGGCGCAGCGGCCGTGCCCGACGGCTCAGCCGGCGCGCGCCCGGTCGAACTTCCTGGGTGGGGTCGGCCGGGCGGTCGGCGGCCTGTTCGACTCGACCGCGCGGCGTACCGCCCGGGCCGTCCTCGAGGTGCTGGTGTCCGCAGTACTGCATGGCGCCGCCGCGGCGCTGCGCCTCACCGGCGCCCTCATCGGCGCCACCACCCAGCCCGCGCTGCGGAGCACATGGTTCTCGGCGGCGTACTGGCGCGTGGCCGGGATCTCGGTCGTGCTCACGGTGCCGTTCCTGTTCGCCGCCGGAGTCCACGCGCTCGTGCGCTCCGACCTCGGGCTGCTCGCCCGGGCCGCGTTCGGCTACCTCCCGCTCGCCATGCTCGGGGTCTCGATCGCGGCACCGCTCACCATGCTCGTCCTGCGTGCGACCGACGAGATGTCGGCGACCGTGGCCGGGGCCGCCGGTCACGGCGACAGCTCGTTCCTGGCTCGTGCCGCCGCGAACCTCACCACTCCCTCACTCATCCACGGCGACCTCCTGGTCGCCTCGGTCATCGCCGGGCTCACCGTCGTGGCGACGATCGCCCTGTGGGTCGAGTTGCTCATCCGCAGCGCCGCCGTCGACGTGATCGTGCTCATGCTGCCGCTGTTCTTCGCGGCGATGGTGTGGCCGGCCCGGCGGACGTGGGCGGTGCGCTCGACCGAGACGCTCGTCGCGCTGATCCTCGCCAAGTTTGCGATCGTCGCCGTGCTCACGCTCGGCGGCGCCGCGCTCGGCAGCGTCTACAACGGCCCGGCGGCGCTGCTTACCGGCGCGACCCTCATCCTGCTCGCCACCGCCTCACCGTGGGCGCTGCTGCGGCTGCTGCCGCTGCACGAGGTCGCCGCAGCGGCCGCGGGCGGGCTCAGCCGTGAACCCCGGGCCGCGGTCGGTGCGGGCGCCGGGCTCGCCCGCCGCGCCTTCGGCACCTCGGACGCGGAGGGGGCCGGCGCGCAGGGCGGGGATGTGCT
Organism: uncultured Solirubrobacteraceae bacterium; assembly: GCA_964246945.1. GTDB lineage: Bacteria > Actinomycetota > Thermoleophilia > Solirubrobacterales > Solirubrobacteraceae > Palsa-465. Next base: position 7,421 of record CAXTTD010000149.1, read on the forward strand.
CGGTCCCGAGGAGACCGAGTCCGCACTGCGCCGCATCCTGCTCGAGAGCGGCGTGACCGCCGCCAGCAGCGGCGGACGGTCGTTGCGCGCAGGCTCCGACGCGGACCTCGACGCCGACACCGTCGCGGGCGGCGCGGCGCTCGCCCGCGCCGG
>CAXTTD010000150.1:0-7546 GCA_964246945.1 uncultured Solirubrobacteraceae bacterium
CGCGCCGCCTCGAGGCGCTCGATCCGCGCGAGCAGCGCCGCCGTCGAGGGGTCGACCTCCGGCGCGGCGGCCTTCACCAGCACGAGCTCGAGCTGGATCCGTGCCTGGGCGCCGTTCGCCGTGGCCTCGAGCGCCGCGGACACCAGGTCGAGCAGCCGGATCGCGTCGGTGGTGGCGAGCGCCTGGGCCTGAGCCTGCAGCCGGCCGTCGCGCTCGGGGGTGACGCGCAGCTCCTCGGGGACCTCGCCGATCATCTGCACGGCGAGCAGCTCGCGGCCGTGGACCTCGAGGTCGCGCAGGATCTGCCCGGGATCGCGACCGGAGGCGGTGAGCGCCGCCGCCGCGCGCAACCCCGCGGCGCCGTCACCGGCGACGATTGCCTCGACCGCCTCGAACAGCTGCTCGGCGTCGGCCACGCCGAGCACCGCGAGCACGTCGGCGGGCCCGATCGCGGCCTCGCCGGCGTAGGTGAGCAACTGCTCGAGGGTGCCGAGCGCGTCGCGGAAGGAGCCCGTGGCATGGCGGGCGACGAGCGCCACGGCGGCGGGCTCGATCGTGATCGCCTCGATCGTGGCGACGCGGCTCACCACCTCGGTGAGCTGTCCCACGGTCGGGCGCCCGAAATCGAAACGGTGGCAGCGGTCGACCACCGTCGGGAGCACCTTCTGGGCCTCGGTGGTGGCGAGCACGAAGATCGTCCGCGGCGGGGGCTCCTCGAGCGTCTTGAGGAACGCGTTCCACGCCTGCGAGGAGAGCATGTGGGCCTCGTCGAGGATGTACACCTTGTGGCGACCGGACACCGGCGCGTAGGCGACCGACTCCCGCAGGTCACGGATGTCGTCGACCGAGTTGTTCGATGCGGCGTCCATCTCGATCACGTCGAGCGAGGTGGCGCTCTGGATCGACACGCACGACTGGCAGACACCGCACGGCTCGACGGTCGGGCCCCGCTCGCAGTTCAGGCAGGCGGCGAGGATCTTCGCCATCGAGGTCTTCCCCGTCCCCCGCGAGCCGACGAACAGGTACGCGTGGTGAACCTGACCGCGGGTCACCGCGTTGGACAGCGTGCGCACGACCTGCTCCTGGCCGACGACGTCGGCGAACGTGCGCGGCCGGTGACGTCGATACAGCGAGGGACCGGTCGACATAAGCCGAGTCTATTCGTCACCCGAGCACCCCCGCGGGCGTCCGGTTACGGTTCGGGGAGCCATGGGCCTCGCACGCGGCGCCACCGTCGAGGAGCTCGTCTTCGGGACTCGCGACGCGGCCGAGATCGACAATCGGATCGACGATTTCTGCGACGCGGCTCGCCCCCACCCCGCTCGGACGCAGCACGGCGAGCGTCGAGGCGTTGCTCGAGGACGGCGAGCCGCAGGACTGCCATGGTCCCGGTGCCCGGCGCCTCATCGCCCAGGGACTCGCCGACCACCTGCAGATCCTCCGCCCGCTCGGCGTCCCCGCGGCGCTGCACGGTGACTGGACCGATCACCGCCGTCTACGACTGGGACAGCCTCACCGCGCGCCCGGAGACGACCCTCGTCGGAGTCGCCGCGCTCACGTTCTGCACCCGCTTCGACCTGCCCGGCGTGCGCCGGGCCGCCGACCCCGAGGAAGTGCGCGCGTTCGTCGCCGAGTACGCGAGCGCCCGCGGCACGCCCCTGCCCGACCCCGAGCGCCGCCGGATCGCCGCCACCGCGACGCTGCTCGCGGCCTACACCGCACGCTGCGAGCACGCGCTGGGCGGTGCGGAGAACGATCCCGACAGCTTCACCGCGGCGCTGCGCCGCCACGGCGCGGACTATCTGCGGCCGTGAGCGGCGGTAAAGATGGACCGTGCACCCTCTGTCGAGCTCGGTGCCGGGGTCGGGCTCCACTGCGAGATGACTCCGGTCCAGCACTCCCGACGCGCCTGGAGGTCACCGCTTAAGGCTGCTTCCTTCCGGACCTGACCTGGTTCACGGCTCTCCATCGCGACGGGACCAGACCATCACCGCCCCACGCAGGACGCTGACCCCGAACCGGCACCCTCGAGAGGGAATTCAGCCCCGCTGGAGCGGATTGCGGGTACAGGGCACCGCTAGCGCCCCGCCTAGCACGGTCCGTCACGGATGGTACCCGGTGCGGGGAGGGCGGCGCGCACGCCGTCCTCCCCGAACGTATCGCCTCAGCTACTTGATGAAGCCGGTGCTCTTGACGATCTTGAGGACCTGGGCCTTGGTGAGCGGCGTCTCGAACGCGCCCGTGTAGGTCGGATTCTCGCCGGCGATGAAGCGGATCCATGCCGCGTGATTGGCCTCGACGCTGTGGATCGACAGCGCCGCCGCGAGGATCGCGCTCGACTGGATGAGCGGTGCCTGACCCTTGTAGGCCTTCACCCCGGTGTCCTCGAGGGCGATCGAGGTCGCCGTGAACGCCTTGACGCTCTGGACGGCGGATCCGAAGTCGAACGTCGGCGACTTGATCGCCTTCGACCCCAGCGCCTTCTTCAGCGCCGCGACGTGGGCCGCCTCGTGCGTACGCGCAATCGACGCGAAGCGCTTCTCCATCCCGGAACCGACGGCCTTGTTCTTGATCGCCGCGTCGTAGAACGCGTGCTCGAGGAACTCCAGGGTGAGTGCGAAGTTGAGGATCGCGACGTCACCGGAGCTTGCCGCCGAGGCGACCCCGGGCAGTGCGGCCAGCAGCGCTCCGCCGCCCACCAACCCGCCGGCGCCGAGCGCCGCCTTGGTCATGAACGACGCGCGGGTGTCCCCCGCGACGGCGTCGGCGGTCTCCCGGATAGCGCCGTCGACGTCGACCTGCTCGATCGTGGACCGACTCATGACAGGGCTCCCTTGACGAATCCGAAACTCGTGACCTTGGCCTGCGACTGCGCAGCGGTGAGCGCCGGGTTGAACGTGAACGGGGCGGCGTCCTCACCGAGGATCGCGCGCACCCATGAGGCCTGACGCGCCTCGACCGACACGAGCTCGCTCGCGCCGATGAGCACCGGCTTGGTGACCAGCGGTCCGGCCCCGTTGAGAGTTTCGACGCACGTCTCCTCGATGATCGCCGAGGTCTTCAGGAACGCCGTCCGTGAGCTCGTCGCCGAGCCGAAGTCGAACGTCTGCGACGCGTGAGGCGCGGCGCCCAGCGACTTCAGCGTCTTCTGGACGAACTTCACGTGTGCCCGCTCGTGCCCGCGGAAGGCGAGCGCGACCTCATGCGCATCCCCGCTCAGATGGGCGTGTTCCAGCGCGGACTCGTAGAACGCGGCGCCCAGATACTCGAGGGTGAGCGCGTACTGCAGGATGGTGACGTCGAGCGCGGTGCTCGTGCCGGCGTCCTGGGTCGACGCGAACGCCGAGGAGCTCGTGAGCAGCGTGAGGCCGGCAGCGCCGGCACCCGCGCCCAGAAGCACCTTGAAGAGACCCGAGCGCGTCATCGCCCCCGAGTCATCCTCGGGCGCACCCGAGAGGTCAGGCTGCACCACCGGTGCGTGATCTTCAGTCATGGCATCTCCATAGTGAAGTAGTTGCGGGGGCTTTACCCTCGCAACGGCGGGCACAAGCGGCCGGAATTCCGTCATTCATCCCAGCGCAACACGAGCCGGCGAATCAATCGGCCCGCCCGGAGTCGCCTACAATCGAGCGCCCGTCACCGGGCGCGTAGCTCAGTGGGAGAGCGCTCGCTTCACACGCGAGAGGTCGCTGGTTCGAGCCCAGCCGTGCCCATGCCGTTCCGCTACGACGTGTGGCAATGACGCTTCGACCTGCTGACCGGGCGCTGGGTTGATCTCGGGCCGGCAGTCGAGCCAGACGCACCGCGTCTCCGTCTCGGTCGCGGCGCGCACCGACTTCATCAGCGCCGAGGAGTCGAGGTGGATCACGTGCGGTCCTCGCGCTCGGCGTCCAGCAGCTCCTGATTGCTCGGCGCTCCGGGGTCGGCTCGCACGGGGGGTCACAAGGTCTGTGCGGGTCTGCGATCATCGGGCGATGGCGCGCGCCGGAGGGGCCCGGAAGTTCACGCTGCTCCTCGTCGTGATCGCCGTCGCCGGAGCGCTTGCCGGCTGCGGTGGAACTTCGCTGCTGATCGGACACCGCAGCGCAACGTGCGCGCACGACGCGGACGGCCCGGCGGCCCCCGCCGCGCAGGTCGCGGTCGTCTGCGGCTGGGCGACGGCGCTGCAGGCCGGCCGGATCCAGGACGCCGCCGGTTACTTCCACCTGCCGAGCGTCTTCTACGACGAGACCGCCGTGGTCACGGTCCGTACGCAGAAGCAGGCGGAGCTCGTGAACTCCACGCTCACCTGCGGCGCCAAGCCGATCTCCGCGTATCGCCAGGGCCGCTACGTGAACGTGCTGTTCCGGCTCACGAGCCGCCGCGGCCCGGGCGGCGGCACGGCCGCGTGCGGGAGCGGGATCGGGGAGCCCGCGCGCACGCGGTTCCTGATCCGCGACGGGAAGATCCTCGCATGGCTGCGCGCGCCGACGACCGCCTCGTCGTCGGGTGGTGGCTCGGGCAGCGGTTCCGGCTCCGGCTCGACCGTCTGACTGCGGCGCTTCGGGGTCCGATCCCCGCCTGACCGTCGCCGGGCTCAGCCACGAAAGCCGTCCCCGAGCGCCGCGTAGGTGCGCACGAGGTGCTCCTCGAGCTCCCCGCCGCCGGCCACCCACGCCGAGAACGCGGCGATCGAGGCGCCGAGCGCGGCGTAGGCGAGCGTCTGGGGCACGAGGTCGCCGGGACGCTCGCCGCGACGCCGGGCCGCGTATTCGGCGATCACCGCGCGCCAGTCGGCGTAGCGGAGCATCGAGTGCGCCTGCAGCGCCGGGACGGTCGTGATGAGCGTCATGCGTACCCTCAGCTGCGGCTGCTGCTCGAGCGGATAGTGGTTGGAGGAGACCGCGGCGGCGGCCACCGCGTCGATCAGCGCGACATCCTCGCCCTGGTGTGCGAGATCCTCCCGCACCCGCGCGAGCACCCGGTCGAACTCGCCCCACACGATGTCGTTCTTGGACTCGAAGTAGCGGAAAAGGGTGCGGCGGCCGATGCCGAGCGCGGCGGCGATGTCCTCGACGGTGGTCTGCTCGAAGCCGCGTCGCTCGAACAGCTCGAGCGCGACCTGCTGCACGAGCACCCGTGAGGTGCTGGGGGGTCGGCCGCGCAGCGCTGCCGTTCCCTCAGCGCGCATCGGCATTTTCCAGTGGCGAGAACTGGCACCGGGTGTTATAAGTCGGCGAGACGACTGTCATCTATCGAGGAGAGTAAGTCGTGTCGCAGCCCCGCACCGAGTCCACCGAGATTCACGAGCCGGCCACGCGCGAGCCGGCACCGAGCGCACCCACGCCGACCGATCTCCCGGAGACGCTCGTCGAATCCGACCTGCTGGTCGAGGACATCTCGATCGACGGCATGTGCGGCGTCTACTAGCCGCATGACCGCCACCACGTTCGACCTCGATCGGCCCTGGCAGGTGGGCCGGGGCGTCGCCCTGCGCCCCGAGCGCTTCGGGGCACTCGCCTACAGCTTCGACACCCGCCGCCTGTCGTTTCTGAAGACGCCGCAGCTGTTCGACGTGGTGCGCACGCTCGACGAGCACCCCAGCGGGCGCGCCGCGTGCACCGCCGCCGGGGTGAGCGAGACCGAGCTCGGACCGGTGTCCGCGGCGCTCTCGACGCTCGCCGACACCGGGATGATCGTGGAGCGGGCGGCCGCATGAGCGCCACCGCCCCCCGGCCCGCCATGCGCCTGGTCGACCATTTCCAGGAGGGCCTCGACGCGCCCATCTGCCTCACCTGGGAGCTCACCTACGCGTGCAACCTGGCCTGCGTGCACTGCCTGTCGAGCTCGGGTCGGCGCGACCCCCGGGAGCTATCCACCGAGGAGTGCCGCGCGGTCATCGACGAGCTCGAGCGGATGCAGGTGTTCTACGTGAACATCGGCGGCGGCGAGCCGACGGTGCGCCGCGACTTCTGGGACCTGCTCGACTACGCCACCGCCCACCACGTCGGGGTGAAGTTCTCCACCAACGGCAGCCGCATCACCCCGGAGCGGGCCGTGGCGCTCGCCGCCAACGACTACCTCGACGTCCAGATCTCGCTCGACGGCGCCACCGCGGAGGTCAACGACCGGGTGCGCGGGGCGGGCTCCTACGCGACGGCGATCCGGGCCTGCGAGAACCTGCGCGCCGCCGGGATGGAGAACTTCAAGATCTCGGTCGTCGTCACCCGTGAGAACGTCGACCAGCTCGACGATTTCCAGGCGCTCGCCGACCGCTACGGCGCCCAGCTGCGCATCACCCGGCTGCGGCCCTCCGGCCGCGGGGCCGACGTGTGGGACGAGCTGCACCCCACCCAGGCTCAGCAGCGCGAGCTCTATGAGTGGCTGCTCGCCCGCGGCGAGGGCGTGCTCACCGGCGACTCGTTCTTCCACCTCTCCGCCTACGGCCAGTCGCTGCCCGGTCTCAACCTGTGCGGCGCCGGTCGCGTGGTGTGCCTCATCGATCCGATCGGCGACGTATACGCGTGCCCGTTCGCGATCCACGACGCGTTCCTCGCCGGCAACGTGCGGGCGCCCGGCGGCTTCACCGGCGTGTGGCGGGAGTCCGAGCTGTTCACCGAGCTGCGCGCGCCGCAGTCCGGCGGCCTGTGCGAGAGCTGCACGTTCTACGACAGCTGCCGCGGCGGCTGCATGGCGGCCAAGTTCTTCACCGGCCTACCACTCGACGGGCCCGACCCCGAGTGCGCGCTCGGCCACGGCGAGGCGCTGCTCGCCGCCCGGGCCGACCCCGCCTCGGCCGCGCCACGACCGAGTCAGAACCACTCGAAGCTCACCGTGATCCGCCCGCGCCCGGCCGACCGGGCGTGCGAGGAGAGCCCGCTCGCCGGCTTCACCCCCGGCGAATGAGCGGCGGGGCGCTCGCCGCCGCCGCGGCCGTGACCGCGCTGGCCGACGTGAGCAGCCCCGAGGTCGCGAGTGACCGGCTGCTCGTGGTGCCGCTCGGGGCCACCGAGCAGCACGGCCCCCACCTGCCGCTCGGTACCGACACCGCGATCGCCCGCGCGCTGGCCGACGGGCTCGCGGCGCGGCTCGGGGACCGGGTGAGCGTCGCCCCCGCCCTCCCCTATGGCTCAAGCGGCGAGCATCAGACATTCCCCGGAACCGTCTCCATCGGTGCCGCGGCCACCGAGACGGTGCTCGTCGAGCTCGTGCGCTCGGCGAACCTCAGCTTCTCGCGTGTGCTGCTGCTGAGCGCCCACGGGGGCAACGCCGCGCCCCTGCGGCGCGCCATCGACCGCCTTCAGGCCGAGGGCCGCGACGTGCGGGCGTTCAGCCCCGCGAGGACGTGGTCGGGGGACGCCCACGCCGGCGAGGTGGAGACCTCGGTGATGCTCGCGCTGGCCCCCGGGATGGTCGCCATGGACCGTGCCGCGACGGGCGCGTGCGCGCCGCTGGCGGAGCTCATGCCCGCGCTACGCGCCCGCGGCGTGGCGTCGGTGAGCGAGAACGGGGTGCTCGGGGACCCCCGCGGCGCGCGCGCCGCCGCCGGGCGCGCCCGGCGCGCGCC
>CAXTTD010000151.1:0-7532 GCA_964246945.1 uncultured Solirubrobacteraceae bacterium
CGGCAAGGAGCAGCTGCTGCGCGCGATCTGCGACCAGCTGATGGAGCCGCTGCTGGCACAGGCCCGCCCGCTACTGCAGGACGGTCAGGCCTGCCCCCAGGACCGCCTGCGCACGCTCGTGCGGGTGTGGGTCACCCACGTCTGCGACCACCGCGACCACATGCTCGTCTTCCAGCAGGAGCGCCACGTGATCGAGCGTGGGGACCGCTGGCGGCGCACTCGCGCCAGCCGCAAGGCGTTCGAGCGGCTGGTCGCGCGGCTGCTGGAGGAGATGCCCCCGGCCGACGGCGGTGGGGCGGGCGCGCCTGCGCTGCGGTTGCTCGCCCTGCTGGGCATGGTCAACCACACCGCGCAGTGGTACCGCCCGCGGGGCCCGCTCACCCCCCACCAGATCGCCGACGGGTACGTCGACCTCGTGCTCAGCGGGCGACTCTGAGCCAGAAAGCGGGGCCTGTGCCCGATGAAGCTCCCAGAGTCGGCTCGGCGTGCCCCGACGTCGGCGCATCCCGCCGCGAGGCACCTACGGCGCCGGCAGCACCTTGCCCGGGTTGAAGATCCCCTCCGGATCGAGCGCGCCCTTGATCGCGGCCATCATCTCGACCGCCGCATCGCCGTGCTCGGCGCGCAGGAACCGTGACTTGCCGTAGCCGACGCCGTGCTCACCGGTGCAGGTGCCCTCGACGGCGAGCGCACGCGCCACCAGCCGCGAATGGAAGTCCTCTCCGCGCGTCACGTCGGCGGGATCGTCGGGGTCAAGGACGAGGATCACGTGGAAGTTGCCGTCGCCGACGTGACCCACGATCGAGGCGACGAGCCCGTGCTCCGCGATGTCGCCCTGGGTCTCCACGACGCACTGGGCGAGCGCCGAGATGGGGACGCACACGTCGGTGGTGAGCGCTGCCGCGCCCGGCCGCAGTGCGCGCGTGGCCTCCATCGCGCCGTGGCGGGCGTGCCAGATGCGCCGGCGCTCGGACTCGTCGGCCGCCCAGCGGAAGTCCCCGCCGCCGAGCTCGCCGCAGATCTCGGCGGTCTCCCGCGCCTGGGCCTCGACCTCGGCCTCCGACCCACCCTGGAACTCGAACAGCAGCGTCGGCGCCACCGCCAGCGAGGTCCCAAAGTGGCGGTTGATCGCCTCGAGCTGTAGCTCGTCAGCGAGTTCGATCCGCACCACCGGGATGCCGTACTGCGAGATCTGCACCACGGCGTCGACGGCCGCCTGCACCGACTCGAAAGTGCACTGGGCGGCGGCGGTCGCCTCGGGGATCGGCTGCAGGCGCAGGATCGCCTCGCACACGAGCCCGAGCGTCCCCTCAGAACCGATCATGAGCCGGGTGAGGTCGTAGCCCGCCGAGGACTTGCGCGCCCGGGAGTGAGTGCGCACGATCCGCCCGCGGCCGTCGATCACGGTGAGCGCGATGACGTTCTCGCGCATCCCGCCGTAGCGCACCGTCGTCGTCCCCGAGGCGCCGGTGGCGATCATCCCGCCGATCGTCGCGTCGGCGCCGGGGTCGACGGAGAAGAACACCCCCTCGGGGCGCAGCCGTGCGTCCAGCGCGCGGCGGGTGACCCCGGCCCCGACCGAGACGCCGCGGGCGCGGGCCGAGTTGGGGCCCTCCAGGGAGGTTCCTGCCCCGAAGGGCACGATCGGGACCCGGTGCGCGGCGCAGGCCGCGACGATCGCCGCCGCCTCCTCCACCGAGCGCGGCCACACCACGGCGTCGGGGGCGGCGAGCGGGTGGAAGGACTCGTCGCGGCCGTGCTGGGCGAGGGCGGCGGCGCCGGTGCGGACCCGGTCGGCGCCGAGCGTGTCGCGCAGCGCGGCGAGGGTCGCCGCGAGCGCGTCGGGTTCGGCGCGGGTGAGGGCTGCGGAGGCCATCACGCCTTGAGCGCGGCGAGCGCCGGGTAGAGGGCGGCGAACCGCTCGCGCTGGGCGGCGTAGGCCTCCACGAGCGCTGGGTCGGGCGTGACCTCGCCGGTCACCGTGACGGCCGACCGAGCCGCCGTCCCCGCGTCGTCGAACACGCCCCCGGCGACGCCGCCGAGCAGCGCGGCGCCGTAGGCGGCTCCGGCCGCGGCCGAGGTGGTCCGCTCCAACGGCAGATCGAGCACGCCGGCGAGGATCTCACACCACAGCTCCGAGCGGGCGCCGCCGCCCGACACCCGGGCGCTGGCGGGAAGCGATCCAGCGGCGTGCACGAGGTCGAGCCCGTCGCGCAGCGCGTGGGCGACCCCCTCGAGCACCGCGCGGGTCAACGCGCCCCGGTCGTGGCGCAGCCCGAGGCCGACGAACCCGCCGCGGACCTCGGCGTCGGGGGGGGGGGGGCGCTCGCCCGACAGGTAGGGCGCGAACGCGAGGCCCTCGCAGCCAGGCGGCCAGCCGGCCGCCTCGGCGAGCAGCGCCGGGATGCCGTCGCCATGACCGACCGCCGCGTCGAGCCACGCGAGTGCGCCCGCCGCCGCGAGGATGACGCCCATCACGTGCCAGCGCCCCGGCAGCGCGTGGCAGAACGCGTGCAACCGGCCTGCGGGGTCGGCGGCGTAGGCGTCCTGGGCGGCGAAGATGACCCCCGAGGTGCCGAGCACCAGCGACGCCGGCCCGCCGGCGTCGATCACCCCCACCCCGAGCGCTCCGGCCGCCTGGTCCCCGGCGCCCGCGGCGACCGGCACCCCGCCCGGCGCATGGCCGGAGACCGCGAGGGACTCGAGCAGCGCCGGCAGCCAGTCGGGGCTCACGTCGAAGATCTCGCACAGCTCGGGGCTCCACCCCCGCCGCGCGACATCGAGCAGTAGCGTCCCCGAGGCGTCGCTCACGTCGGTGGCCGCCTCGCCACACAGACGCAGGCGCACGTAGTCCTTGGGCAGCATCACCCGCCGCACGCGGGCGAGCTCGTCGGGCTCGTGCTCGGCCATCCAGCGCAGCTTGGGCGCGGTGAACCCGGCGAGCGGCCGGTTGCCGGAGAGCTCCACCAGCCGGTCCACCCCGACCTCGGCGAGCAGCGCGTCGACCTGGGGCTGGCTGCGACCGTCGTTCCACAGGATCGCCGGCCGGACCGGCCGCTGCTCCCCGTCGAGGGCGACGAGCCCGTGCATCTGACCCGAGAGCCCGATCCCGTCGGCCGCGTCCGCGCCGAGCTCGGCGAGCACTGCCTGGGCCGCCTCCCACCACAGCTCGGGATCCTGCTCGGAGTAACCCGGCGCCGGCATCGCGACCGGGTAGGGGCGCTCGGCGCTCGCCTGCACCGTGCCGGTCTCGTCGAGCCGCACGCCCTTCAGCGACGAGGTCCCGACGTCGATCCCGATGAGCCGCGCGTCAGCCATTGCGTCCGTCGTGTTTCATCTCTGGCATGGAACCACGTTTCACGTTTGGCCTGTGGACGGTCGGCAACCCCGGCCGTGATCCCTTCGGCGATCCCGTCCGTGCCCCGGTCGACCCGGTCGACAGCGTCCACCGGCTCGCCGAGATCGGTGCCTGGGGCGTCTCGCTGCATGACGATGACCTCGTCCCGTGGGGCAGTTCGGCCGCCGAGCGCGACCGGATCGTCGCGCGCTTCAAGGAGGCCCTGAACCAGACGGGGCTCGGCGTGGGGATGGCGACCACGAACCTGTTCACCCACCCCGCGTTCCGAGACGGCGCGTTCACCTCCAACGATCGCCGCGTTCGCCGCGCCGCGATCGGCAAGGCGATGCGCTCGATCGATCTCGGCGCCGAGCTGGGGGCCGAGGTGTACGTGTTCTGGGGCGGCCGGGAGGGCACCGAGGTGCAGACCGCCAAGGATCCCCGGGACGCGCTGGCCCGCTATGCGGAGGCGATCGACGTGCTCGCCGACTACACGGTCGCCCAGGGCCACGACCTGCGCTTCGCGATCGAGCCCAAGCCCAACGAGCCGCGCGGGGACATCTTCCTGCCGACCGTCGGGCACGCCCTGCACTTCATCTCGATGCTGCAGCGCCCCGAGATGGTCGGCGTCAACCCCGAGTTCGCCCACGAGAACATGGCCGGGCTCTCCTTCCACCAGGGCGTCGGGCAGGCGCTGTGGGCGGGCAAGCTCTTCCACATCGACCTCAACGCCCAGCGGATCGGCCGCTACGACCAGGACTTCCGCTTCGGCGCCGAGGATCTCAAGGAGGCGTTTCACCTGGTGCGGCTGCTCGAGCGGGCCGGCTACGACGGTCCCCGGCACTTCGACGCCCACGCCTACCGCACCGAGGACGCCGACGGGGTGTGGGACTTCGCCCGCGGGTGCATCGCCACCTACCGGGCGCTCGCCGAGAAGGCCGCCCACTTCGACGCGCTGCCCGAGGTGCTGGAGGCGCTGGCCGCCGCCGGCGCGCCCGAGCTCGCCGCGCCGAGCACCGGCCCGCAGGACATCCCCGCCACGCTGAAGGCCGAGGTCGACTCCCTCGACTCGCTCGGTGCCCGGGGCTACGCCAACGAGCGCCTGGATCAGCTCGTCGTCGAGGTGCTGCTCGGCGTGCGCTGAGCCGGGCGCCCGCTCAGGCGAGCGCGGGTCCGTCGTCGCGCGGCGCGAGCGCGGCGAGGATCTCGTCGGCGACCACCCGCGCTCCGGCCTCGCCCATGGCGATCGTGTAGTGGTTGGCGTCGGGGACGAGCACCGCGCGGCGATCCGCGCGGGCGCCCGCCCACGCGGCGATCAGCTCGGGGGCGAGCAGCGGTGGGGGCGCGCCGTCGAGACCTCGCGGCGCGTGCAGCAGAATGGTCTCGGTGAGCAGCGCGTCGCCGTCGCGGGCGTCGAGCAGGTCGCGGCCGTCGGCGGGCACCACATCGGGGTTCACCGAGGAGCGCAACGTCGGCGGCTCCCCGCACAGGTCGTAGTCCGCGTAGGCGGCGAGGAGCTCCGGGTCGACGTCGGAGCCCGCGAACGCCGGATGGGCGGTCCACCATTCGCGGTAGGCGGCGCGGTCGGCGAACCGGGTGTCCAGCCGCGCGACCGCCGGACCGAGCGTCGCCGCGATCACCGCGTCGGGGTCGGCGATCTCGCCCGCCCCGGGCAGCGGCACGCCGCCGTCGACGAGCACCAACCGGGCCACCCGGTCGGGATGGCGCGCCGCCACCCGGCAGGCGACGTAGGCGCCAAGCGAGTGTCCGGCGAGCACCGCCCGCGGCAGGTCGAGCGCGTCGAGCACCGCGACCACGTCGGCCGCGTGGGCGTCAAGTCCGTAAGGCGGGGGCAGCGCACGGCTCGCGCCCCGGCCTGCGCGGCCCCATCGTCGAGGGCGCGGGCGACGGCCAGCCACGAGCGGCTCGTCGCGGTGATCCCGTGGATCGCGACCACGGGATCGCCGGGGCCCTCGCTCAGCCGCCAGGTGGCGAGCCGGCCGCCCGCCACCGCCACCTCGAGTCCGGAGGTGGCCATCACATCACTCCACGACCGCGATCCGCTGCCACGGCTGAGCGAACGCGAGCCACGCAACCCCGCCGGCCAGCAGCGAGCCGCACAGCACCCAGCCGAGCGCCGTCGGGTCGATCCCCACGTACTTGAGGCCCGAGGCATAGATGGCGAACGCGATCACCGGGCGCACGTAGCGGTCGGGAACGCTCGAGGACAGCAGCGAGCCGACGATCACCGCGGGCACCGAACCGATCACCAGCGAGCCGGTGACCGCGAACTCGACGTGGCCGAAGATGAGCGCCCCGAGTGCCGCGGCGAGGGTGAGCGGCACCGCCTGGGTGAGATCGGTGCCCACGAGCTGCCCGGCGCCGATCTGGGGGTAGAGGAACAGCAGGGCGATCACCATCAGCGAGCCCGATCCGACGGAGGTCATCCCGACGATGACCCCGCCGACGACCCCGACGAGCAGGGTCGGCAGCGGCCGCGGCTCGATCTCGGCGACCGAGGCGATTCGGCGCTCGCCGCCCCGGTGGTCGATCACGAAGCGCAGCGCCATGGCCGCCGCGCCGACGAGCAGTGCGCCGCCGAGGAAGTACTCGATGTGGGTCTGCGCGGCCGCCGAGTCGCGCATCAGGTGCAGCAGGTAGGCGCCGAGGAACGCCGCCGGGACCGAGCCGGTGACCAGCCAGCGCACGAGCCGGAAGTTGACGGTGCCCGCGTGCATGTGGATCACCGCGCCGAACGGGCGCATCAGCACCGCGCGACGAGGTCGGAGGAGATCGCGCTCGAGGGGGTCACCCCGAACAGGAGGATGAGCATCGGGGTCATGAGCGCCCCGCCGCCGGCTCCGGTCATGCCGACGAGCAGCCCGATGATCGCCGAGCCGAGAACGATGTAGGGATCGAGGTGCATCAGTCCGCGGACTTGACCAACGGGCCGGCGCCGACGGGCTCGAGCTCCCCGGGCGGGCGGCCGGTGAGCAGCCAGCCCTCCGCCACCGAGCGCACCAGCTCGGCACGGGCGAGCTCGGAGATGGCACTGGAGACGGTGGGCCGGCGGGCGGCGACCAGGTCGGCGAGGATCGCGTGGGTGAGGCGCAGCGGCACCACGACGCCGTCGGCGCGCACCCGGCCCCAGCGTCCGGCGAGGTGCCACAGCAGCATGTGCAGGCGCACGTCGACCCGGGCCTGGTGGACGATCGCCATGTTCACCGCGAGCTGCCGGGTGCGCAGCACCGAGCGCGTGAACAGCCGCCCGGCGAGGCGGGGAAAGGCCGCGAGCTGGCGCACGAAGCGTTCGTCGAGCACGGCGAGGCGGGCCGGTTCGAGCACCAGCCAGTGCTCGGAGAGAGTGAGCGGCGAGCTGTCGCCCTCCACCCACGGCAGCCGCAGGATGTCACCTTCCCCGATCATCTCCGCGCCGTAGCGCTGCTCGATCCCGATCCGGTGCACGAGCACGCCCTCGAGCACGAGCAGGCCGAGCCCGTTCTCGCTCGACACCGGGTCGCCGGTCCACGATCCGCGAGGAATGCTGAGCTCCCGCGCGGCGAGCCCGGAGACCGCTGCGGCACGCCGATCGGGATCGATCGCGTCCGCGAGCTCGGCGTCCTCCTCGAGCGGATAGCAGAGATGGCGCCCGGCCGGGCTCACGAGCGGGGTTCCCCAGCGCCGACGAGCAGGCCCTCGAGCGCGTCGGCGACCTCAGCGGGCCGTTCGAGCGGGGACATGTGGCCGGTGCGCGGCAGCACCCGCAGGCCCACCGGGTCCGGGAGCGCTGCCTCGATCGCCCGGGCGTGCGCGGGCGGGGTGAGGCGGTCGCGGTCGCCCGCGATCACCAGGGTCGGCACGGTGAGCCGCGCGACCGCGTGCGAGAGGTCGAGCGTCGAGAGCGCGATCCCGGTCGCCGCCCGCGCGTTCGGCTCGGTCGTGGTGAGCATTCGCTCGTAGAAGGCGATGGTTCCCGCGGGGGCGTCGGGACCGAAGGCGACGTGACGCGCGGCGGCGAGCGAGATCGGCGTGGAGATGGGCAGCAGCGGGCGCCCGGAGCCGAGCAGGGCGCGGCCGAGCCACTGCGGGGCCAGGCGCGCGCCGAGCTCGCCGAACACGAGCGCGCCGCCGAGGAGGTCGGAGAGGCCGGTGTTCACGAGCGCCGCGGCCGCGACCCGGTCGGCGACGGCGGCGC
>CAXTTD010000152.1:0-7499 GCA_964246945.1 uncultured Solirubrobacteraceae bacterium
GCCCCCCACCTCCACCCCCCCGGGGTGTCCATGCTGCAGGGGGGCGGCGGGGGTGTGACGGGCTCGGCGGGGACCGCGCTGCTGCGCGACGATTTCCGGCCGCGCCTGGAGCGGATGTGGCGCGAGCAGACATACCTGAACCCCCGCGCGCTGCTCGGCTACTTCCCGTGCAACTCCGAGGGCAACTCGCTGATCGTGTGGGACCCCGACGCCCCCGGCGAGGTCGAGCTCGAGCGCTTCGCGTTCCCCCGCCAGCCGCGCCACGACCGGATCTGCCTCGCCGACTTCTACCGCCCGATCGGTTCAGGGGCGGTCGACGTCGTTGCGCTGCAGGCGGTGACCGTGGGCGACGAGGTGACCTCGCTGATGGCGTCGCTGGAAGCCGAGGGCGAGTTCGCCGAGCAGCTGTTCGTCCACGGGCTCGGGGTCCAGACCGCCGAGGGGATGGCCGAGTGGATGCACGCCCGCGTGCGCCGGGATCTCGGGGTGGGCTCGGCTGAGGGCCGACGGTACTCGTGGGGCTATCCCTCGTGCCCCGAGCAGTCCGAGCTCGAGAAGGTGTTCCGGCTGCTCGACGCGCCTCAGATCGGGTTGCGGCTGAGCGGCGGTTACGCCCTGGAGCCCGAGCAGTCGACGCTCGCGATCGTCGCCCACCACCCGCAGGCCATCTACTTCACGATGAAGTCGGGGCGGTTGAAGCCCGCCGGGTCGACCGAGGGCGACGAGCTCATCGCCGGCTCCGAGCGCGATCCCACCCGACGCGCCGAGCTGCCCGACGCCGACCCGGAGCTCGCCGGGCAGCCGGGCGGATGACGGTCGGTCACGCAGGCGCCTGAAGCAGGTCGGCGAGCAGCCGGGCGATCCGGTCGGGCTCGTGCACGAGCTGGTGCCAGGTGATGCGGATCACCCGCCAGCCGGCGGCGGCGAGACGCTGGTCGCGGAGGCGGTCAGCTTCGAACGCGCGCCTTGAGAGGTGCGTGCCGGCGCCGTCGACCTCGACGACGAGCCGGGCCGCCCGCCACACGAAGTCGGGCTTCAGGATGGGGCCGCCGTCTCCCGGATCGACCGGACCATGGTGCTTGGGAGACTCGAGATCGCGGGCCGCGATGAGGGCGTGCATCGCCTCCTCGAGCTCGGAATCGGTGACGGTGGTGCCCGCGGTGTGGGTCGCGAGAGTGGCTGTGAGACGGTGAGCCCCGGGGGGGGCGCGGATTGCGTGCGATCTGGTCGAGGAGGGCGGGGGAGGTCGAAGAGGCGGAGGATCTCGGCCTGGTCGAGCGCGCGCTCGATCGCGCGGCGGGGGACGACCGCCGCGAGGTCGAGCAGCGTCCGAACGACCGTCGTGGTCAGGATCCCGTCCACGATGATCACGTCGGCGGCCTCGGGGTGGGAGTCGAGGTGGATCGAGCGGTGGACCTGGATCCCCGGGTGGCGGTGGGTGGAGCGGCCGGGGACGATCACCTCGACGGTGCGACGGTGGCACACGCGCAGACCGTGCAGATCGGCCGCCGAGCGGTGGGAGAGCGCGGCCGCGGGTCCGCAGGCGAGCGTCGCCGCGAGGTAGCGGCCCTGCACGCATAGCTCTGACGGGGGGATGAGGCTGTAGACGCCCTGATGGACGCGATGGAGCTGTCGGTCGCGCGCGCGCCGGCGCACCGAGGACGCATCGAGCCCGAGCGCCACGACCTGCGCGAGCGAGAACACGAGGTGCTGGCGCGCCGCCAACGCGGCGAGCTGGGCATAAAACGGGCGCCCAGCACCCGAAAGATGCCCCGCACCGTCGAGAGTGGCCCGTCGCGCTGACATCCGGCGAGCGTCTCAAGGATCTCGTCACGGGTGGGTCACGAACCCGTGCCGATCTAGAACATCGCGGGTAAGGTGACATGGAGCACGCAGCCAGCGAGCGAGGAGACGCCGTGCCGGATCGCAACCAGGACGCTTCACCGTCGGCGCAGGAACGCTTGCGCGCCGCCTACGAGAGCGCCGAGTCGGGCACCGCCCAGGCGTTCGAGCAGGCGGTGAGCACGCCCAGCTTCGGGCGGATCCTCGCCCGCAGCGCCGAGAACGTGGCCGCGCTCAGCCGGATCGGTTCGGAGACCGCGGACCTCGTCCTGCGCAACCTCCGCGTCGCCGGCCGCGCCGACATCACCCGCCTCGCCCGCCAGCTGCACCGCACCGAGGACAAGCTCGAACGCGTGCTGCAGGAAGTCGAGGCGCTGCGCGACGAGCTCGCCGCCCAGGAGCGGGCGTCCGCCGCGGGCAATGGCAGCTCGGGCCGCTCGGGCTCCGGCGGCTCGGGCTCCGGCCGCTCGAGCGCTGACGCGAGCGGCTCCGCCACCAACGGCCGCTCCGCGTCGCGGCGCACCCCGCGCTCGAGGTCGAGCGCCAAGTGAGTCCCGTCACCGACACGCTGCGCCAGCTCGCCCGCACCCCGGCGACCGCCTTCGAGTTCACCAACACGATCCTCACCACCGACGACGCCGTGGTCGGCGCCAGCGACCGCGAGGCGGTGTGGACCTACCGCGGCGTCACGTTGTGGCGCTACCGCTCGAGCGAGAGCGAGGGTGAGCGTGCGCGGGTCCACCCGGTCCCCCTGCTGCTCGTGTTCGCGCTCATCAACCGTCCGGCGATCTTCGACCTGCGCCCGGGCGGCTCACTCGTCGAGTACCTGCTCGAGGAGGGGTTCGACGTGTTCCTGCTCGACTGGGGCGAGCCCGAGGAGGAGGACGCCGACACCGGCCTTGACGACTACGTGTGCGACGACCTGCACTGGGCGATCCGCGAGACCCTGCGAGCCAGCGGCGCCGAGGAGGTGACGCTCATGGGCTGGTGCATCGGGGCGACGCTGGTGGCGATGTACTGCGGTCTGGACCATGGCGAGGGTCCTCACCCGGTGCGCAACCTCGCGCTGCTCACGATGCCCGTCGAGGCCCGGGCCTCGACCTACGCGAAGTGGATCGGGGATCCCGGAGTCGACGTTGACCGCATCGCCGAGCAGTGGGGCAACATCCCCGGCGGCGCCGTCGACTTCGCCAACAAGATGCTCAAGCCGGTGACGAACTTCTTCACCACCTACCGGCGGCTGTGGGACGGGATCGCGGCCGGCCAGTCCCGGCGCGAGGCCTACCAGCCGATGGCCAAGTGGGTCGCGGACAACCCCAACTTCGCCGGGCGGGCGTGGGCGCAGTGGATCAAGATGATGTACCGCGACGGCGATCTCATCGCCGGGCGGGCCCGGCTGCGCGGGCGCCGCATCGACCTCGGGCGCATCGACCAGAACCTGCTCGTGGTCACCGCCGCCTCCGACCACATCGCCCCGCGGCCGGGCACGATGCCGATCTTCGACCTCGTCTCCAGCGAGGACGTGACCCACATCGATCGGCCGGGGGGCCACATCGGACTCGTCGCCGGCTCGGCGGCACGCAGGGAGATCTGGCCGGCGCTCGCCGAATGGCTCGCCGAGCGCTCGGGCTACTAACGGACGACCGTCCGCTCACCGCGGGCGGTCACGAGAGAGGGAGACTCACCCATGGAGACCGAGACCAGCAGCAGCACCCCGCAGACCGAGTCGGACATCGGGCGCAAGCAGCGGCCGCGAATGGCGGGCCGGGTGGTGTTCGTCACCGGGGGTACGCGCGGTATCGGCGCGGCCATCTCCCGCAGCTTCGGCGAGCAGGGCGCCGTGATCGCCGCCGGCTACGGCAGCGCCACCGAGCATGCCCGTGACTTCCAGTCCTCGCTGGTCGCCGACGGGGTGGAGACGAGCCTCCACCAGGGCAACATCGGCTCCGCGGAGGACTGCCGGCGGACGGTTGCCGACGTGATCACGCAGCACGGTCGCCTCGATGTGCTCGTCAACAACGCCGGCATCACCATCGACAAGACCGTGCTGAAGATGAGCGACGAGGACTGGTATCGGGTGATCGCGGTCAACCTGTCGGGTGCGTTCTTCATGTCCCAGTCGGCGCTGCCGCACATGATCGACCGCGGGTCGGGCCGGATCATCAACATCTCCTCGATCATCGGGGAAACCGGCAACATCGGCCAGGCCAACTACGCCGCCTCCAAGTCGGGCCTGTTCGGCCTCACCAAGACGATGGCGCGCGAGGCCGCCCACTCGCTGGCCAAGGCGGGCAAGCTCGAGGACGACGGGATCGGGGTGACGATCAACACCGTGGCCCCGGGGTTTGTGGCCACCGAGATGCTCGAGGGGATTCCCGACAAGGTGCTCGACAAGATCAAGGCCCAGATCCCCCTCGGCCGGCTCGCCCGCCCCGACGAGGTCGCCCGCGTGGTGCACTTCCTCGCCGCCGACCAGTCCTCCTACATCACCGGGGCCGTGTGGGGGGTCAACGGCGGGCAGGACATGTAGGCGTCCGCGACGCGGTATGGTCGGCCCGCCATGGCCGATCACCGCGCCGCCTCGCTGGGGGAGATCATCCGCCAGCAACGCGAGCTCGCCGAGCTGTCGATGCGCCAGTTCGCTGAGCTCGCGGGGATCTCGAATCCATACCTCTCCCAGATCGAGCGGGGGTTGCGCGCGCCCTCGCAAAGCGTGCTCGACCAGATCGCGCGCACGCTCAAGGTGTCCTCCGAGGCCCTGTACGAGCAGGCCGGGGTGCAGCCGCGCGGCGCCGCCGACGAGGCCGGGTCGGTGCCAGAGGCGATCGCGCGGGATCCGCGGCTCACCGCCCGCCAGCGCAGCGCGCTGCGGGAGGTCTACGACGCGTTCGTGGCCAGTTCGCCGCGCGGACGCTCAGCGCCCCGCGCGGACGGGACGTGAGCGCTCGAGCACCGCGGCGAGCAGCGCCGGCCACTGCTCGCGCAGCGCCTCATGGCCCATGAACAGGCCGAGATGGCCGCCGGAGCTCAGCCGCCGCACGACGTCCGACTCGGGCGTCGACGCGTAGTCGGCGAGCGCGAAAACCTGGTCGGGCGGCGTGATGTGGTCGGTCAGCCCGCCGAGCAGGTTGAGCGGCATGTCGAGCGCAGCGAGGTCGACCCGCGAACCGCGCACCTCGAGCTCGCCCTGGATGAGCTCGTTGTTCGCGAACAGGTGGCGGATGATCCACAGGTAGAACCCTCCCGGGATGTCCTGGGTGTGCTTGAACCAGTCCTCGAAGATGCGGTAGCGGTCGACGAACTCGGATTCGTCGACGTGGGCGAGCAGGTCGAGCTGGCGGGAGATCTCGGCGCCGGGGCCGATCAGGATGAACCCGTTCAGCATGTGTCGCCCACGCAGGACGCCGCCGCCGGAGCGCACGAGCTGCTCGTAGAAGCTGAAATCCCCGCCGGGAGTGAGCCCCCGGAGCACCGCCCCGATCACCGGCTCGCCGGCCGCGAAGTCGATCGGAGCACCGGCGATGGTGAGGGTGTTCACCCGCTCGGGCGCGAGCGCGGCGTAGATGGTGGCCAGCCAGCCGCCCTGGCAGTCGCCGATCAGGTTCACGCGACCGCCGCAATGCTCGACCGCGCGATCGATCACGTCCAGGTAGTCATCGATCGTGGCGTCCCGCGTCTCCCGAGTGGCGCCGACCCAGTCGAGGGTGAACGCCTTGGTGAGACCCGCCTCGCGGACCGCGCCCATCTGAGACTGCTCGGGCGAGAAGTCGACGATGCAGGAGTCGTGACCGGCCTGGGGCGGCAGCACGAGCGTCGGCACGAGGCTGCGGGCACCACCGGTGACCGAGTAGTCGCGCAGCCGGGCCACGGGCGTCTCGAACACGATCTCGTGCGGGGTCGCCCACTGCGGCGGACGGCGGTCGGCCATCGCGTCCGCCCAGCCTGCGTAGTCAAGCGGTCGCGGCCAGCGCTTCACTGACGCCGCGAACAGGTCGGCGGTGCCGTCCACAGCGGCTTGCCAGCCCTCCATCCACGTTCCGAGCAGACCGGCGCGGGCGGGTTGGCTGGGCGGGCAAATCGACATGTGTCCTCCTTGAACTGCGAGTCGTGGCGCCGGCCGCTCGGCCGACGCCACCTGTATTCTGCCCGATTCTCCGGGCAGATCACGCTTACTTCAGCAGCGTGCGGGCGGTGCTCGTGTAGGTGTGGGTGAGCTCGCGCGCGAAATCGGTCTGCGCCTCGGCGATCGACTTCAGCCAATCCTGGCGGGTGCCGCCGGCGAACCGCAGCTCCAGGTCGATCGCGCGGTCGACCGCCTTCTCGTAGGTGTCGAGGTAGGCGTGACCGGCCTTCTGGGCGGCCGAGGTGAACTGCTCCTGGGCCTGCGTGGTGCGCTCGAACAGCCCGTTGACGTCAGACGTGGCGCTCTTGGTCTGGGTGGTGGCCATGAGGTTCCTTTCGTGGGTCTCGCGGAAAGCTTGTGCTTGCAGATTAGCAGATTGCGCGCAAGCTGCAAGCACTTCTCCGGGGGACCCGCGAACGGGGGGTGTCAGATCCGGCGCAGGCCCTCGGTGTGGGTGCCCGAGCGCGCGGGCAGCTTCACCGGCGTCGCGTTCATCGCCCGCAGCCGCACCTCCCGCCAGGACATGCCCTCCTTGAGCAGCGCCGGGGTGCCCATGAGGATCGCAGTGGTCACCTCGACCGCCTGAAGGATGACCCCGTAGGCGACGCCGGTGCCGATGGAGACGTGCCAGCCGGTGTGCAGCACGGCCGCGCAGGCGGCCTGGAAGACGCCGAGGTTCGCCGGGGTCGCGGGCACGACCGCGGTGATGTTGACCGCGAACAGGACGGCGGCGGCCGCGCCGACCCCCACTCGATGACTGAGGCCCAGCGCGATCATGAGCATGTAGCAGGACATCCACTGCAACGCCCACGCGGCGAGCTGAGCGGCGATCGCGGCCGGGCCGAGCCGGGGGTTGCGGAAGACGATGAGTCCCGCCTGGACGCCCGTCATGGCGCGACGCGCCCTCACGAGCAGCGCCGCGAGGCGATGCGAACCCAGCCCGGCGGCGGCCCCGCGCCGCCGCCCCCCCGGCGCGAGCAGCACGAGCGCGAGGAGTGCCCCCGGGAGGATCGCCACCAGCAGCAGGGCATCCTGGTGCCCGCTGAAGATGTCCACCGAGGAGAACATCACCACGCCGAGGATGATGAGGGCGAGGATGTTGAGCAGCGTCTGGGAGACCAGTGAGCCGAGCACCACCGGCAGCGTCTCCCGCGGCCGGCCGGTGCGCCGCGCGACGACGAGCGCGCGGGCGGGCTCGCCGAGGCGCGCGGGCAGCGTCGAGGACATGAGCACGCCGATGAACGTGCCCTGCAGGGAGTCTGAGAAGCGGATCGTCGCCTTCGGCAGAGCCGCCCGCAGGATCGCGAACCACGAGACGGCTCGCATCGCCATCGCCAAGCACATCACCACGAGGCCCACGATCACCCACGTCGGGCTCGAGGCGAGCAGTGCCGAGCCGATGCTGCCGATCCCGATGCGACGCAGGGCGAGGATGGCCAGGGCGAACGCGCCCAGCGAGACGGCGGTGAAGCCGGTCCGACGCGCGATGCGCAACGCCCGGCGCCGGCCGCTCACCTTCGGCTTGGGCTCGAGG
>CAXTTD010000153.1:0-7497 GCA_964246945.1 uncultured Solirubrobacteraceae bacterium
GCCCCCCACGCCGGGGCGCGCCCCGCCCCGCGCCGGGCCGGCCCAGCCGGGGCCGCCGGAGCCGGGCTCGCAGGCGCCGGGCGCGCCGGTGCGGGACTCGTCGCCGGCGTCGGCGTCGACTGCAGGACCGGGAGCGTGATCCCACCCGTGGGCAGCTGCGCCGCCGCCGCCGAGAGCTCCGCGGAGGCCATCGGCAGGGCCATTCCGGTGACCGCCGAGACTGCGGGGTCGTCCTCAGTGACCCCGTCGACCTCGATCCCCGAGAGGTCGGGGCAGTGCTCGGCGAGCGCCTGGGTGATCGCCGTCTCCAGGGTGGCGCGGGAGGCGCTGCAACCGTGGCAGCTGCCCTCCAGGACGAGCCGCGCCACGCCGTCGTCGGTGAGCTCGACGAGCGTCACGTCGCCGCCGTGGGACTCCATGTAGGGCCGCACCGTATCCAGCGCCTCGAGCACCCGCTCGCGCAGCCCCACCGGATACAGGTCGTGGATGAGCAGCAGGGAGGCGACCGCGCCGTCCTGCGCGAGCTCGTCGAGGATCGTGGCGCCCGCCTCCCGGGAGGTGGCGACGACGGCGAGGATCCGTTCCAGGCCGTCGCCGTACATCGCCATCACCGCCGAGACGAGCTCGCCCGCGAGCTCCCGGGCCCGCGGATCCTCGAGCTGCTCGATCCCCTCGGTGAGCTCCTGGACGCGGGCCAGGAGCTCCTCCGGAGCGCGCCCCGATGCGACGGCCATCCGCGGCCTCCTACGCGAACGCGGTCGGCGTGTGCATCACCTTGCGCACCCGTCCGCCGCCGGTGTACATGTGCACCCCGCAGGGCAGGCACGGGTCGAACGAGCGCACCGCGCGCATGATGTCGATGCCCTTGAAGTTCTCCGGGCCGTTCTCCTCGAAGATCGGAGTGTTCTGGACCGCGTCCTCGTAGGGTCCGGGCGTCCCGTAAGAGTCACGCGGGGAGGCGTTCCATGGGGTCGGCGGGTAGGGCTGGTAATTGGCGACCTTGCCGTCGCGGATCACCATGTGATGTGAGAGCACGCCGCGCGCAGCCTCGTGAAAGCCGCAGCTCACCGCCGACTCCGGCACCGTGAACTCCTTCCAGCTCTTGGTGCGTCCGGCACGCACCTCCTTCAGCGCGCGCTCGATGCAGTGCAGGGCGACGAGCGCCGAGTACGCCTGGTGGTAGGAGCGGGCGCGGTCGCGCTCGATCGCGTTGGACTTCTCGGGCACGTTCCACTCGAGCTCCATCTCGGGCAGCGAGGCGGACTTCGGAAGCACCATCTGAATCGAGTGGCCAGTGGCCTTGAGGTAGCCGAAGTCGACAATTCCCGCCTTGGCGGTCACCCACTGGCGGGCGAACGGCCCGCCGCCGGTGTCGCAGCACACGTGGGTGTCGGTGCGCTTGTCGTACATGCGCGGGGAGACGACCCACGTGTACTTGTCGGAGAAGTCGCGCTTCTGGGGCCGGGGCAGGGTCTGCTTGTTCCACGGGTGGTGGATGTCGACGGGGTTGCCGAGCGGGTCGTGGGTGACGAACGTGGGCTCGCGGTCCCAGTCGTCGAAGTAGGAGGACCCGAGCAGGATCCGGATCATGAGGTTGATCTCAACCAGATCGGTGGAGACGAGCTCGCCGTTGATCGCCACTCCCGGGGTGACGTAGCGTTTACGCCCCCACTCGGTCATCGTCTTGTAGTCGTAGTCGACGTAGTCGGGATCGTCGAAGGACCCCCAGCACACGAGGTTGGTGTCGCGGTAGCCGACCATGTCGTAGCCCGGCATCTCGGTGAGGAAGAAGTCGTACAGGTCGTCGTGCATCGGCACCGTGCGCTTCACGTAGTCCATGTAGCGCATGAGGCGCACGTAGTAGTCGGTGAGCGTCTGGTGGGTGATGTCCGCGCTGCAGCCTCCCGGCATGATCGTCGAGGGGTGGGTGTGGCGGCCGCCGAACAGGCAGTACATCTCCCGCGTGTAGCGCGCCACCTGCAGCGTCTCCAGGTAGAAGGAGCCGGTGAACGGGTTGAGCGCCCGCATGATGTCGGCGACCGTCTTGTAGCCGTGAATGTCGGAGTGCGGCGCCGAGGTGTTCTCCGCGGTGGCGAGCAGCGAGGGGTTCGTGTCCTTCACCATCTGCTCGCAGAAATCGACGTTGGCCATGCAGTCGTTGTAGATCGCGTGGTCGAACATGTAGTCCGCGGACTCGGCGAGGTTGAACGCCAGGTCGCCAAGCGGTGGCGGCTTCACCGAGTAGGCCATGTTCTGGGCCAGGCACGAGCAGGTGGCGTGGTTGTCACCGCAGATGCCGCAGATGCGGCTGGTGATGAAGTGGGTGTCGCGCGGGTCGATGCCCTTCATGAAGATGTCGAAGCCGCGGAACACCATCGACGTGCTGTATGCCTTATTCACCTTCTGGTTGGTGAAGTCGATCTCCGTGTGGATGCCGAGTGACCCGACGATGCGGGTGATCGGATCCCACGACATCTCCTTGACGACGACCTTCTGCTCGGTGCTGGTGGCCATGACGTGTCTCTCTTTTCGGAATCGGACGGGGTGCGCGGGGTCCGGCTACCAGCGCTTCTGGTAACCGGAGGTGAGCGTGGAACCGCGCTTGCGCCACTCCGGCTCGACGTCGTACTTGGTCTTGATGTTGCGCTCGCGGAAGAACTTGAGGATCGGCCCGTAGGAGAACCGCTCGAGGTCCGCGGCGCGCGAGCCCCACACGTCCGGATCCATGAACGGCATGTACTTGTCGGGGAACCCCGGCATCGTGCACGCCATACAGATTCCGCCGACGTTCGGGCAGCCGCCGATGCCGTTCACCCAGCCGCGCACCGGCACGTTGCACTTCACCACCGGCCCCTTGCAGCCGAGCTTCACCAGGCACCGGTGGTCGTTGCCGTAGGTGGTGGCGAACTGCCCCTCCTCGACGTACCCCGCGCGGTTGCAGCCCTCACGCACGGTGCGGGAGAACAGCCACTTGGGCCGCAGCTGCTCGTCGAGCTCGGGCGCCGGTGCGAGGCCCGCGAGGTGGAAGACGAGGTACATGAGGACCTCGGTCATGTTGTCGGGCTGCGCCGGGCAGCCCGGGATGCAGATGACCGGCAGGTTCGCCTTCGAGCGCCACTTCCAGCCCAGGTAGTCCGGCACCCCCATCGCGCCGGTGGGGTTGTTCTTCATCGCCGGGATGCCACCGTAGGTGGCGCAGGTGCCGACGGCGACGACGGCCGCCGCCTTGGGGGCGAGGCGATCGATCCACTCGTTGACGGTGATCGGCTGGCCGGTGCCCGGGTCCACCCCGAAGCCCGTCCAGAAGCCCTCGCCGCTGATCTCCTCGTTGCCCAGCGAGCCCTCGATGACGAGCACGAACGGGTCGAGCTTGCCCTGCTCGGCGTCGAACCACGCCTGGATGTACTCGGCACCGTTCTCGAAGGCGACCACCCCGTTGTGGATGACCACGCGCGGCATTCCCGGAATGACGCCCTGGATGATGTCCTCGAGGCTCGGGTTGGTCGCGGAGGTCATCGCCACCGAATCGCCCTCGCAGGACTGACCCGCCGTGATCCACAGCACGTGCGCGGTGACCGCCTCGGTTGCGGCCTGGTTGGGAATGAACTCCGTCTGGGTGGCCATGGTTCTCGCTTTCGGTCCTCTCTGGGGGTCAGTCAGCAGATGCGGGGCAGGGGGTCGCCCACCAGCTGGTCCATCACGCGTCGCCCACCGAACGCGGTGGCGACGAGCACCATTCCGGGCGGCTCGGCGGTGACCTCGCCGATCGCCGCCGCCCCCTCGCAGCCGGACACGGCGCGCAGCGCGGCGAGCGCCCGGTCCTCGGCCTCGGGGGCGACGAACGCGACCAGCCGGCCCTCGTTGGCGACGTACATCGGATCGATCCCGAGCAGCTCCGCGGCGGCGGCGACGATGGGGTGCACCGGCACGTCGGCCTCACGCACGATCATCCCCACCGCAGAGGCCCGGGCGAGCTCGTTCAGGACGCTCGCCACCCCGCCGCGGGTGGCGTCGCGCAGGCAGTGCAGCTCACCGCCGGCGGTCTCCAGCAGCGCGTCGACTGCCGACCACAGGCCGCAGGTGTCGGACTCGATCTCGGCATCGAGGTCGAACTGGCCGCGGGCGAGCATGATCGCGGTGCCGTGCTCGCCGATCGGCCCGGAGACGAGGATCCGGTCCCCGGCGCGGATCCCCCGGGGGCTGAGCCCCGCTCGGGGGTCGACGGCGCCCACGCCGGTGGTGCACAGGTACATGCCGTCGGCGAGGCCGCGCTGAACGACCTTGGTGTCGCCGCCGACGATCTCGACCTCGGCCGCCCGGGCGGCGTCGGCGATCGCCCGCACCTCGGCGCGCAGGATCTCGGAGGGCAGGCCCTCCTCGAGGATCATCGACACGGTGAGCGCGCGGGCTCGCGCCCCGGCCATGGCGAGGTCGTTCACCGTCCCGTTCACCGCGAGCTCGCCGATCGAGCCGCCGGGGAAGCGCAACGGCGAGACGACGAAGCTGTCGGAGGTCATCACCAGGCGCGAGCCGCCCGCCGGCGCGTCGGTTCCGAGGTCGACCCGGCCGGCGTCGCCAAGCTGCTCGAGCGACTCGCCGCCGCCCGTACCCGGATCGGTGAAGGCGGGCACGAGCAGGCCCTCGATGAGCGTCTGGGTCGCCTTGCCCCCGGCGCCGTGGGCGAGCGTGATCGTCTCGTCCTTGAACCGGGGACGCTTGCTGCGCGCGGTCTCGATGATCGCGAGGACGCGCTCCTCCCGCGCGGAGACGCTCATGAGGGCGCGCTCACGAGGCCACCGCCGCGTCGCGCCCGCGGGCGTAGCGGCCGAAGTTGTAGTAGGCCGCGCACGCGCCCTCGGGGGAGACCATGCAGGTGCCGATCGCGTGCTCCGGGGTGCAGCCGGTGCCGAACACCTTGCACTCCCAGGGCTTGATCACGCCCTTGAGCACCTCGCCGCATTGGCACGCCTTGGGATCGGCGACGCGCACCCCGGGGGTCGGGAAGCGCAGCTCGGCGTCGAAATCCGCGTAGGCGTCGGAGAGACGCAGCGCCGACTGGGAGATGAACCCGAGCCCGCGCCACTCGAAATGCGGGCGCAGCGCGAACACCTCCGCCATCACCGCGAGCGCCCGGGGGTTGCCCTCCTCGGGCACCACCCGCTTGTACTGGTTCTCCACCTCGCAGCGCCCGCTCTTCAGCTGGCGGAGGATCATGAGGATCGACTGCAGGATGTCGAGCGGCTCGAAGCCCGAGACCACGACCGGGCGCCCGTAGTCGGCGGGGATGAACTGCAGCGGCCGAGCGCCCACCACCGTGCATACGTGGCCGGGGCCGATGAAGCCGTCGAGGCGCAGGTCGGGTGACTCGAGCAGCGCCCGCAGCGGCGGCACGATCGTCACGTGGTTGCACACGCAGGAGAAGTTCGTGACCCCCTCGGACTTGGCGCGCCTGAGGGTGAGGGCGGTCGATGGCGCGGTGGTCTCGAACCCGATCGCGAAGAACACCACCTCGCGCTCGGGGTTCTCCCGGGCGATCCGCAGCGCGTCGAGCGGCGAGTAGACCATGCGCACGTCGGCGCCCTGCGCCTTGGCCTCGAGCAGCGTCTGGGTGGAACCGGGCACCCGCATCATGTCGCCGAAGCAGGTGAGGATCACGTTCTCGTTCTGGGCGATCGCGATCCCGTCGTCAACGCGGCCCATCGGGATCACGCACACCGGGCAGCCGGGTCCATGGACGAGCTCGACGTTGGCCGGCAGCAGGTCGTCGATGCCGTACTTGTAGATCGAGTGGGTGTGGCCGCCGCACACCTCCATCACCTTGTAGTGGCGATCGGGGTCCACCGCGGCAAGGATCTCGCCGGCGACCGCCTGGCCGAGTGCGGCATCCCGGAACTCATCGACGTACTTCACAGAGTGCCTCCCTGGCGGGCGATGGCGGTGCCGGCGTGGATGAGGAGGCACTCGGCGGGGTGGACGGGGGCGACCAACGCGACGTCGATCGTCTGCGTGCCGCCATCCGGCGCTTCGCACAGGGCGAGCTCGCCGGCGGGATCGACCTGGAGCACGGTCATCTCGACGGCGACGTCCCCGCAGGTGATGCAGTGGGTCTCCTCGCAGGCGCTCACTCGATCAGGCTCGCCTTCAGCTCCTCAAGCTCCTGCTCGTAGTTCTCGCCCATCTGCTGCAGCAGCGCGAGCGTCGCCTGGGCCTCCGCTTCGTCGACCTTGGAGAGCGCGAAGCCGACGTGGATGAGCACCCAGTCACCGGGACGCGCTTCGTCGCCATCGTCGGCGAGCAGGCTCACGTTGATGTTGCGGCGCACTCCAACGACGTCCACCTTGGCGATCTGGTTGGCCTCGTCGACCAATTCGATCACCTGTCCGGGAATGGCCAGGCACATGGGATCTGCTCTCACCTCTCCTCTCGGCCACGCGGCAAACGGGGCTCGCCTGCCGCGCCAGCGCAGCGTGGTCTACACCTCGCTGGCCGCCGGTGCGAGGGCTGGGTAATGCGGCTGACGGTAATCAGGATTACGGGCAGTGCTCGACATCTCTCACCATTTCCACCCTGCCGGTTTCCGGGCGTATGCTCCGCGGAGAGGAGAGACCGGCCACGCGTGATCGCAGAGGTGCCGTGACGACGAACGGACGCCCCGACCCGGGCGGGAGAATGCCGGAGGCCTCGTCGCCGCCGGCGAGGGGGCGGGACCCCCTCGCCCCGGACTCGCCCCGCTCGCGAGGCTCGCTGCGCTACCTGCTCGATCTCGACGCCGAACTCGCCGAGAGCCTCGACGTCTCGATGCGGCTCGCCGCGCGGCGGATGGCGACCGCGGTGGTGTTCGAGCGCGAGGCCGGTGAGCTCGACCTCACCACGACGCTCGCCGCGGTGGGCAGTGGGCCGGGCGTGCTCGTGCTCGACGGGGTGCTGGCGGTGAACGTCACCGTCGGCGGACGAGTCGCCTCCGAGCTGCTCGGCGCCGGCGATCTACTGGAGGCCGACACGAGCCCCGAGGAGGAGCTGTTCTCGTGCGCGACCGACTGGCGCTGCCTGATGCGTTCGCGTTTCGCCGTGCTCGACGGTGCCTTCGCGGAGCGCGTCACCCGCTGGCCGGAGCTCACCGGGGTGCTGCTGGGACGCGCCGAGCGACGCACCCACAGCCTCAATGTTCAGCGGGCGATCGCCTCCCAACCGCGCCTCGAGATCCGCCTCGCGCTGCTGCTGCTGCATCTCGCCTCGCGGTGGGGCCGGGTCGAGCCCGGTGGGGTGCGACTCACCCTGCCGCTCACCCACCAGCTGCTCGGCCGGCTCGTCGGCGCCGAGCGTCCCTCGGTGTCCCACGCGCTTGCCCGGCTGCACCGCTCGGGCCTGCTCACCGGGGCCGGCGACGAGTGGCACCTGCACTCCCGGGTCGACGCGCGCTTCGACGCGATGCTCGACGACGTCCCCGCCGGGGTGAGCTCCGTCGAAGCCGCCCCGGCGTGGCCGGTCGCCTGACCC
>CAXTTD010000154.1:0-7467 GCA_964246945.1 uncultured Solirubrobacteraceae bacterium
GCGCGCGGCGCGGCCGGCCGAGGCGGTGGGGCTCGAGGGGGGGGGCGGGCCGGGGGTCCTCTCCGAGCGCCTCGCCGCGGCCGCGGCGCACGTGCATGTGATCGAGCTCGACGAGCGGCTGCGCCCGGGGCTCAGCGAGACGCTGGCGCGCTTCCCGAACGTCACGCTTCAGTTCGGCGACGCGCTCGCCGTCGACCTGCGCGCGCTCGCCCCGCCCCCGACGGCGATGGTCGCGAACCTGCCCTACGGGATCGCCGCGAGCGTCATCCTGCGCTCGATCGAGGAGCTGGCGTCGATCGCCTCGTGGGTGGTGATGGTCCAGCGCGAGGTCGGCGAGCGGTTCGCCGCCGCGCCCGGGTGCGCGGCCTACGGCGTGCCCTCGGTGCTCGCCCAGTTGTCCTGCGAGGTGCGGGTGCTGCGCCCGGTCTCGCGCACCGTGTTCCGGCCGGTGCCGAACGTCGACTCGGTGCTGCTCGGGCTCACCCGCCGCCCGGACGCGCCGGGGACCGACCGGTCGGTGACCGACCTCGTCCACGCGGGGTTCGCGCACCGCCGCAAGGCACTCGCCGGCTCACTCGCGCTCAGCGGCCGCTACGGACCCGACGTCCGGGAGCGCGCCCGGGAGGCGCTCGTCGCGCTCGGCCACCCCCCCGACGTCCGCGCCGAGCGGCTCGCTCCGCCCGAGTTCCGCGCCCTCGCCCGGACGCTCGCACAGCCATGAGCCTCAGTGTCATCGAGCAGGCGTACGCGAAGGTGAACCTGTGCCTGTTCCTCGGTCCCACCCGGGAGGATGGCCGCCACGAGCTCGTCACCGTGTTCGACTCGGTGCGGCTCGCCGACGAGCTCGTCGTCGGGGAGTCGCCGGCGGGCGTCGACGAGGTCGTGTGCGCGGGGGTGAGCGGCTCGAACCTGGTGAGCGATGCGCTCGTCGCCCTGCGCGATGCCGGCTGGGGGGCGGGACCGGTCCGGGTAGATATCTGGAAGCGCATCCCGGTCGCCGCGGGAATGGGCGGTGGCTCGGCCGACGCGGCGGCGATGCTCCGCTGCGCGCCCCGCCTCGCGCCGGTCGACCCCGCGGCGGTGGCCGAGATCGCGGCCCGCCTGGGGGCCGACGTGCCCGCTCAGCTCACCCCGGGTCCGAGCCTCGGCACGGGCGCCGGCGAGCGCGTGACCCCCCTGGAGCCGCTGGCTCCCTACGCCGTGCTCGTGCTGCCTGGGGCCTTCGGGCTGCCCACGCCGGCGGTGTACCGCGAGGCCGACCGGCTGGGGCTGCCCCGAACCGCGGAGGCGCTCGCCGGCCTGGCTGACCGCGTACGCGAGGCGCTGCCCGGCCCGCTCCCCGACGAGCTCGCGGTCAACGACCTGGAGGCGGCGGCGCTCGCCCTGCATCCCCCGCTTGCGCAGGCGCTCGACGCCGCCCGCGAGGCTGGGGCGGCGCGGGTCATGGTGTGCGGGTCGGGCCCGACCGTGATCGGCCTGTTCACGGGCTCCGGCGCGGGAGCGCGGGCGCGGGCGGCAGCCGCCGCGCCGGCGCTGCGGGAGCGGTTTCCCGGCGCGGTCGCCGCCTCGCCGGTGCATTCGGCACAATCAGGGACCCGCCCGTGAGCAACCAGACGATCACCTACCTCGCCGCCGCCGGAGCCGTCGCGATCTCCGTGATCGCGTTCGGCACGCTCGTGCTCGTGCCCGCGTTGTCGTCCTACCGGCGACCGCTGCAGCGGGTCGGCGCGGCGCTGCTCTCGCTCTACGTGCTCGCCGCGTTCGTCGGGGTCGGCGTGGTACTCGGAGCGCTGGTCATCGTCGAGTGGCCGCGGATCTTCTGAGCCCGGGTGCCCGGCGTGTCTGACCTCGGAGCCTTCGGCGCCATCACCGACGCGGTGGAGGCCGGCGCCGGTCTGCCGGAGATCCTCCGCGGGGCCGCCCGCGCGCTCGACGCGAGCCTCATCCTCATCGATCGCTCGGCGAGCGTGCTCGCAGTCGCGGTGCGCTCCCCGGCCGACGAGCGCTCGCTGATGCGCGACGCCGAGGACGTGGTGAGCATCGAGCTCAAGGTCGCCGACGCCTCGGTTGGACAGCTGCGGATGCGGGTGCGCGGCGAACCGCCCGACGGCGCGATGCTGCGGCTCGTGGCCACGCTCATCGCCTCCGAGGTCGAACGCGTGCGCGCGCCCGAGCGGGCCTCCGAGGAGGCGGCGCTCAGCTTCCTGCGCGCGGTACTGGCGCGACGGATCCCCGACCGAGAGGATCTGCTCGCGCGCGGGCGCGAGCTCGGCTCAGACCTCTCGAACGGCGGCGCGGTGCTCGTCGTGCGCGCCCACGCCCGTCATGCCACCGAGGACGACTGGCGCCGGCGGCTGCTCGCGGTCGCCACCCGGGGCGCGCGCTCGATCGCGTCGGGCGCGATCGCCTCCCCGACCGAGCAGGGCGACGCGGAGGTCGTGGTGCTCGTGCCCTCCGCCGACGAGGAGGCGAGCCGGCGCGTCGCGGGCGCGATGCTGCGCGAGCTCGAGTCCGGCCTGCCCGGCTTCGCGGTCCGCCTGGGGCGCAGCCGCCGCGTCGAGGATCCCCTCGACCTGCAACGCGCCTACGACGAGGCGCTGCTGTCGCTCAACGTGGTCGAGGGCGACAGCGAACGCACCGAGATGGCCTACGGGGAGACCGGCACCTACCAGCTGCTGCTGCCCTACATGCGCGACCCCGCCGAGCTGCAGCGCTTCTACCGCGAGACCGTCCGCCCGCTCGTCGCCTACGACGACCAGTACGACACCGACCTGCTGGGCACGCTCGCCGCGTTCCTCGACTGCGACGCGAACGTCAACGCGACCGCCGCGCGTCTGATCACCCATCGCCACACGATCCGCTACCGCTTCGAGCGCGTGCGGGAGCTCACCGGCCTCGACGGGCCCCCCCCCCCGGGGCGCCACACGCGCGCGGGGGGGCCCACGGCGAGGCGGGGGCGCGCCAGCCCCCCGCCCCGCGGCCCGGCCACCGAGCCGGGCGCCGGCGGAGGCCGCGTACCGCACTGATCACGGCTCGGCCCGCTCGTCGAGGGCGCGCTGGGTGGCGGCGGCGGTGAGCTCGCCGGCGACGTGCAGCGCCTCGGGGCGGCGCGCGGCGCGGGCGAGCACGAACGCGCCCTCGAGTGCGCAGAGCAGGGAGATGACGAGCTCGCGAGCGGTGGACTCGGGCAGGCCCGCGGCGGTGAAGCGCGGCAGCCCAGCAGCGATCCAGCGCTCGAACACGGCGTCGCTGGCGAGCCGCATCGGCTCGCTCGTCGAGGCTATCTCGAGTGTCACCGTCGCGATCGGGCACGCGTCCGCGTAACCGGTCTCCTCAAGGTGCGCCGCCGCGCCGGCGAAGAACGCCCGCACCCCGGACACGAGGTCAGGCGCCGGATCGAATACGGCGGGGATGAGCAGCTCGTACAGCGCGCCCGATGTGCGGATCGCCTCGGCTCCGAGCTGCTCCTTGCCGCCGGGGAAGTGGTGGTACATGGAGCCGAACGGCGCGCGCGCCGCGGTGACGATCTGCTTGACCCCGGTCGCGGCGTAGCCCTGGCGTCCGAACAGCTCGGCGCCGGCGTCGAGCAGCCGGGTGCGCGTATCGCTCACGTCGGGTACCGTACCCGCTAGAGCGATCGATCTAGCGAGAGGTGGGTGCGCGATGGTGTTGTCATGGCTGGCGAGCAAGCTGCTCGGGTATGCGCTGGCGCGACTGCGGGCGGGCGACCCGCGGATCGTCCTCGCGCTCGACGCGCCCGACGTCGAGCTGAGCTTCCCAGGAACCAACAGCTTCTCTGGCGTGTACCGCGGCAAGCCCGCGGTGCGGCGCTGGCTCGAGCGCTTCGTCCGCATCGGCATCCAGCTCGCCCCCGACGAGATTGTTGCCGTCGGACCGCCCTGGGACACGACTGTCTGCGTCCGCTGTCGCGCGTGGCTCGACGACCCCGCCGGGACGCGGATCTACGACAACCGCGGCGTCATCTGGGGCCACCTGCGCTGGGGCCGACTGCATCGCTATGAGGTCTACGAGGACACCGACCTCGCTGCCGCCGTCGACCGGTGGGTCGCGGAGCACCGCCCGGCCGACGCCGCCCCGGTCCCGACCCGCTGATGGCGACTCCCCGTCCCGGTGCCGCCCGCAGGCACCGCTCGTTCGCCCTGATGGCCGCCGGCGGACGTTCGTGTGCCGCTGACGCCGCGCGGCCTGGAGCGAACGCCTGACATCGCCGCCTGCTCGGTGCGGGCGGCGTCCCACAGAGTGCGCGATTCGCGGACCGACCGGGGCGTCGGTGTCACGAGGGGGTTGGGTTCTCAACCGCGAACGCGACCCGTGAGCGCGTGGAGCGTCCGTTGGCGGCGACCGACGTGGCGCGCAGTTCATAGCCCGAGCCGTCGGCGAGCTCGGGCGCGATCAGCGTCGGGTTCGCACCCGTTCGCCTGCCGTGCCCACCGTCGCGGTTGCTCGCGACCGGGCGACCGTGACGGGACAGCGTGATCGTCGTCGTCGCGCGACCTCCGGCGGCGCTGGCGTCGACCGGGACCGTGAACCTGAGCGCCCCGCCGACGGTGCTGCCTGCGGGCATCTGCGCGCCGTTGGCGAGCGGCGTTCCGATCGCCGGACCGCTCGGACCGTGGACGAGCTTATAGACGTTGACGTTCGTCGTGCCGATGCACGTGCCGGGTTGGTTGATCGCGAGCGTGAGCCGGCCGGTCCGGGTGTTGTAGTCGACGCCTTCGGACTCGAACCCCGTGCCCGGGCACTTGCTGACCTCGCGGGGGATGAACAGCCGCCGATCGGTGGCGGTGTTCCGGCCACGGTGCAACGGCGCCGACAGGCTCACCTTGACGACCGCATGGACGGGCCCGTCGGTGGAGCAGATGAGCGTCACCGCGTCAAAGAAGTCGCAGCCCTGCACGTGGTAGAGCGAAGGTCGCAGCGCAATCGTTCCCGCGAGCGGAATCGAGGTGCCAGACGGTCGTCCCTTCGGGTTTGACAGCAGCAGCAGCCGCCGCTCGGTATTCCACTCGCCGGAGACCAGCCAGCGATCGTCGGGGCTCACCGTGACGAACGAGTTGTTGTACTCCTCGCCCCGGGCGAGTGGGTGTGGGTAGTAACTCACCGTTCCGTCGGGCGCGGTGATTGTGAACAGCTTGGCGGTCGGGTCGGGGTGATCGTCCTCGTAGGCGTCGTAGACGTCGCCGGACCGATCAATGTCCTCGTCGCCGACGTGAGTGAACCCGAGCTGGCTCACCGGCGCCGGCACCTGCGCGAAGCCGCGAAACAGGAGCTTGCCGCTCGGATAGCTCGCGACCCCCTCCCCGGCGACGCTGAGTGGTTCGGTGAAGAACGTCTGCAGCGTCCACGTCGCCGCCGCGGCGCCGGCCCTCCCGCTCGCGTCCGGCTTCGGCGTCGCGGCCGCCGCCACACTCGGCGCGACGGCCGACACCACCGCCCACATCGCGATCGTCGCCATGACCCGTGTCAATAGATCCGGTCTTCTCATCGACCTCTCCTCCTCGTGTGGCGTCGACTCGCACTGTGCGCGCCGGCGAACTCTAACCGCGGCGAGCGGCGCGCGCAGCGGTCGGATTCCGGCGAGGTGAGCCACG
The DNA here is from genome assembly GCA_964246945.1 of uncultured Solirubrobacteraceae bacterium. Classification (GTDB taxonomy): domain Bacteria; phylum Actinomycetota; class Thermoleophilia; order Solirubrobacterales; family Solirubrobacteraceae; genus Palsa-465. The sequence goes on from CAXTTD010000154.1 coordinate 5,613, forward strand.
AATTCCCGCAGAGTTGTGCGCCTCGGTCATGATTGACCGATGAGCGCGATCACGTCATATGAGCAGGCCTGCGGTGAGCATCGCTGGGAGGTTCCGGAGCGTTACAACATCGCCACTGATGTGTGCGATAAGCATCCGCGGGAGAAGCTCGCGATGATCCATGAGGATCCGCGGGGCAATGTGCGCCGGGTCAACTGGGGCGAGCTGCAGGACATGTCCAATCGGTTCGCGAACGTGCTGCAGGCGCACGGCGTGCGGCGCGAGGACCGGGTCGCGATGTTGCTGCCCCCGACTCCCGAGACGGCCGCGGCGTTCATCGGCACCTACAAATGCGGCGCGATCCTGCTGTCGATGTCGGTGCTCTACGGCGACGACGGCATCCGTCACCGGCTCACCGACTCGCAGGCCAAGGTGCTCGTCACCGACGCCGCCAACGCCGATCGGATGGAGCGCTCGCTGGTCGAGCACGTGCTGATCCTCGACGATGAGCTGCTCGCGCAGGGCGGGCAGAGCTTCGAGACCGCTGACACCGCTGCTGATGATCCCGCGCAGCTGTACTACTCATCGGGCACGACGGGGTTGGCCAAGGGCATCCTGCACGCCCACCGCTACATCCTCGCCCACGAGGAGTTCGTCTACTGCCACGACGTGCAGGAGGGTGAGCTCTTTCACGGCATGGGTGAGTGGGCGTGGGCGGCCGGGATCGCGCCGCTGCTCGGGCCCTGGCGCTACGGAGCGGTGCAGGCCGTGCTGCAGCGCGAGGGCGGCTTTGACCCTCACAAGCAGCTGAGCTTCCTCTCGCGTCACGAGGTGAGCAACGTGTTCGGTACCCCGACGGCGATTCGTTCGATGATGGGAATCTCGGATGCCAAGACCCGGTATCCGCAGAAGATCCGGATCATGTGCTCGGCCGGGGAGCCGCTCAACCCCGAAGCGATCCGTTGGGTCCGCCAGCAGTACGGGATCACCGTCCTTGACTACTACGGGCTCACCGAGTCCTATCCGCTATGCGCCAACTTCCCGTTCATGGAGGTCCGCGAGGGGTCGATGGGCCGGGCGATGCCGGGCTGGGAGATCACGATCCTCGATGAGGATGAGACGCCGGTCGCCCAGGGCGAGCGCGGCGAGATCTGCCTGAGGGCTCGCTCGAACCCGCACTACCCGCTGCGGTACTGGAACCGCCCGCCGCAGGACACCGAGGAGACATTCGGTGGCGACTGGTTCCACACTAAGGACGCCGCCTCGATCGACCCCGACGGCTACTACTGGTATGAGGGACGCGCCGACGACGTGATCATCTCCGCCGGCTACCGGATCGGTCCCTTCGAGGTCGAGTCCGCCTGCCTTGAGCATCCAGCGGTCGCCGAAGCCGCCGCCGTCGCGGTCGCCGATGAGCGGCGCGGGATGATCGTCAAGGCGTTCATCGTGCTCGCTGAGGGCCATGAGGGATCCGACCCGCTCGGTGAGGAGATCAAGGTGTTCGTGCGCGAGCACCTATCGGCCTACGCCTATCCCCGCCTGATCGAGTTCGTGCCCGACCTGCCCAAGACGCTCACCGGCAAGATCCGCCGCATCGAGCTACGCCAACGCGAGGCCGAGAAGCAGCAGGCGGCGGGCTAGCCAGGACGGCGGTCGTCGCTTCCCGTCTGGCGCGAGCGGATCGCGATCAGGCGCGTGGCCCGCCGCTTGGCCTCATCGGGGATGAGCCGGCTGAACGTCGAGCGGTGCGCCGCGACCCATTGGTAGGCGCTTTCGGTGAGCGTCGGGGCGGCGGCGAGCGCCGCGGCGGGGGCGGCGCCGCCGGGAAGCAGGCCCAGCAGCGGCGGACCCGCGGCGCCTGCCGAGGTGCGGTGGC
>CAXTTD010000155.1:0-7450 GCA_964246945.1 uncultured Solirubrobacteraceae bacterium
GTCGGATGGATCCACGGGCGGGCCTTCAGCGGTCGATGGTCGCCGCGGCGGTGAGCTCGAACTGAACGTGCGCGAGCGGGCCGATGAGGGGCAGGGGGAGGGTCTCGGTGGCGTGGCTGCCGAGATGGGGCACGGTGAGCTCGCCGGCGCTCACCACGTGTCCGGCCCGGTGGCCGATTGCGTAGACCGGCATCTGATACTGGGGCACCGTCGAGGTGTTGTGCAGCGTGACGGACAGGCGCGAGCGGTCGAGACCGAGCGACGTGTGGGCGACCACCCGCGCGCGGATGACCGGCGGATGCCCGGTGCCCGCTCGGGTGAGCGCCGGGCTCGGCCGCCCGCCCACGAGCGCGAACGGGCGGCCGGCGCGGGGCAACGACCGACCCGTGCGCCACACCCAGCTGACGGTTTGCCCGGGCGCGAGCGTCGGCAGGTGGGCGTCGAAGTAGGAGAGCTCCTGCGAGGAGGTGGCGTTGAGGTCAAGCCGGCGGCGACCGGGAGCGCGCACCCCGACCGAGATCGGCAGGTCGCCAACCGCCTGCGGGTCGGGGTTGCGGACTTCGACCACGAACGCGCTACCGGACGGTTCCCGCAGCAGCGAAAGGTGTTCGACGTCGACCCGGTGGCCCGGGGTGCGAACAACCGTCCGCAGCTCGGCGGCGCGGATGCGGGCCGAGTCCAGCTGCAGCCGCGCCGCCTCGTCCTGGGTGGTCGAGCACGCGCTCACGCTTGCCGCCAGCCCGAGCAGCATGCCGAGCCCGAGCCCGAGGCGCAGCCGGCGTCGCGCGCCGCGGGTCTCATCCGAACGCGCCACCGACGTAGTCCCGGGTGCGCTGCTGTTGGGGGTTGCCGAAGAGGGCGCCCGCGCTCGCGTACTCGACGAGCTCGCCGAGGTACATGAAGGCGACGTGGTCGGCGATGCGGAACGCCTGCTGGAGGTTGTGGGTGACGATCACGACTGCGACCTCCTCGCGCAGCTTCACCACGAGATCCTCGATCACCTTCGTCGACTGCGGGTCGAGCGCCGAGCAGGGCTCGTCGAGCAGCAGCACCTCCGGCTGGGCGGCGAGCGCGCGGGCGATGCACAGCCGCTGCTGCTGTCCGCCGGAGAGTCGCAGCGCCGGATGGTCGAGGTTGTCGGCGACCTCGTCGAGCAGACCCGCCCGCGCGAGCGCGTCCTCGACCTCGCCGCGCAGCGCCGCCCGCCGCGGCCGGCGCTTGGCCTGCTCGCGCAGCACGTAGGCGACGTTGTCGAACACGCTCATGGGGAACGGGTTGGGCTGCTGGAAGACCATCGTCACCCGGCGGCGCAGCGCCGTCGGCTCGAGGTCCGTGATGTCGGTCCCGTCGAGCGTGATGCGTCCGCTCAGCGCCGCGGCCCGGGTGAGCTCGGTGAGCCGGTTGAGCGAGCGCAGCAGCGTCGTCTTGCCGCAGCCCGAGGGACCGATGAGCGCGAGCACCTCGCCCTGGCGGATCGGCAGCGACACCGATTTCACCGCGAGCTTCTGCCCGTAGCGGATCGACACGTCTTCGACCTGCATGCGGTCGACGGTCGGCGTGATCTCTCGCGGGGTGCGCCGGGTGGCGAGGAACGAGGCCGCCGGCGGCGCCTCGCCCGCCTGGGTGCTCACCCCGTTCCCGTTCCCGTTCCCGTTCCTCACCGCCGCCTCGCCGTTCGGCGCGGGCGCATGATGGCGCGGCGTGAGCACCGCTCCGGGGGTGAGGCGTCGCACGGGTGGGGGCGTGATCAGCTCCATCGCAGCTCCTGGGATCGGCGGCCGAAGACATCGGCGATGACGTTGAGGGCGAGCACGATCAGCAGCAGCAGGAACGCGGCCGCGTAGGCCAGCTGCGGGTGGTTGAGGTCGCCCGCCGGCGAATTGTCGAACACGTAGGAGGTGAGTGTCGACCCGGTCCCGCGGAACACCGAGAACGGGAACGCCCCGCCGGCGCCCTGGAGCGTCCCGGTATCGCCGGCGAGCAGCAGGATGATCGCGGTGTCGCCGATCGCGTGACCGAAGCCGAGCATCGTGCCGGTGATCACCGACGGGCGCGCCGCCGGTAGCACGATCCGCCGGATCGTCGTCGCCTTGCTCTTGCCGACCGCGTAGGAGGCCTCGCGCACGTGGTTGGGGATCGCCTGCAACCCCTCGCGCACCGTGGAGACGACGTACGGGAGGGCGACGAACGCGAGGATGATGCCCGCCGCGAACAGCGAACGGCCGAACACGATCCCGCCGTTGGTCTGCGACAGGAACCCGAGGATGTGCTGGTCGAAGACGATCACCCCGAACAGGGCGAGCACCACCGACGGCACCCCGGCGAACATCTCGACCGTCGACTCCACGATCCGCGCGAGCGCCCGCGGCCGCGAGTATTCGACGAGCCATACCGCAACGCCAACCCCCATCGGCAGGGCCAGCGCGATCGCCAGCCCGGCGATGAGGAAGGTGCCGATGATCGGGGCCAGGAACCCGCCAGAGCCGGCCTCGGTGTCGGCGGTCTTCGGGTTGGTCCACAGCAGGTCGGGGCGCAGGTAGTGGATCCCCTGGATCGCCAGGAAGACGACGATCGCCACCGCGATCGCGCAGAACAGCAGTCCGAGCAGCCACGCGAAGGCGAGACCGAGGCGGTCGGTGAGCCGCCACGAGCTGCTCGGCTCCGTGGGTCGGCGGTGATCCGGTGTGGGTCCCTGCGCGGCCGGATCGCCCCCGGCCGCAGTCGTGGTGATGCCGCCCGTCATGCCTGGCCCCCGACGTTGAAGAACTGCGCCATCGGCCGCTTGGCGGCCCAGCCGGAGAGCGACAGCGCCGCGGCGGAGAACAGCAGCACCGCCGCGACCGCGAACAGGGTGTGCTCGAGCGGCGGCGAGGTCACGTCCTCGCGGTTCTGCAGGATCGTCGCCGCCAGCCCACGGGACGGCTCGAACAGGAAGATGAGTCCGTCGAACGGGTTCGGCGCGAACGCGGCGGTCCCGGCGACCATCGAAAGCATCACTGACTCGCCGAGCGCGCGGGCGGTGGCGAGCACCGTGCCGGCGATGAGCGCGGGGCGAGCGGTGAGGACGGCGATCTTCCAGAACGTCCGCCAGCGGTTGACCCCGAGCGCGAGCGAGCCCTCGAGCCACCCGCGGGGCACCGCGCGCAACCCCTCGGCGAAGATCGCGATCATGATCGGCGAGATCATGATGGTGAGGATCAGCCCGCCGGCGAGCAGGCTGTAACCGCTGAGCGTGATCACCGGGGTCACCGACGCGTTCTCGGCCTGGGTGATGAGGTGGTTGCCGATGAACGGCACGAGCACGAGCACGCCGATGAGGCCGTAGATGACCGACGGAATGCTCGCCAGCAGCCGGATCACCGGCTCGAGGATCCGCCGCAGCCAGCCGGGCGCGAACTCGACCATGAACACCGCCACGAACAGCGAGCACACGAAGGACACGATCACGGCGCCGGCCGTGGTGAGGGCCGTGCTCCAGATCAGCGGCCAGGCCCGGAAGTGGTACACCGGATGCTGTTTGAGCTCGCCCGAGGTGAAGATGCGCTGGATCTGGGTGTCGGCGTTGCCCCCGGGTCCGAACCATCCGAGGAAGCCGTTGTGGGCGAACGACGGCCACGCCTCGCGCACGATGAACACGCCCATCGCGAGCAGCACGAACACCACCAGGATGACGAGCGCGCCGCGCCCGAGCTCGGCGCGCCGGTCCTGAACTGCCCCGGACTCCTCGAATTCGAAGAGTTCGTCATCTACCACGCGACGTCTCCCGACCGGTTTCGGTCGCCTACTTGTTGAACGCGGCGACCGCGCCCGCCTGGTTGATGACCTTCCCGGCGAGCTTGCTCGACCGCGTCCAGTCCAGGAACTTGACCACCTGCGCGTTGGGCTTGGCGGTGGGGATGACTCCCCAGTCGTAGCGGAACAGCGGGTAGGACATCTTGCGGATGTTGGGCGCCGAGCAGCTCACGCCGTCCACCTTGATCTTCTTCACCGGCTTGCCGGAGTGGGCGAGGCCGACGTAGCCGATCGAGTTCGGGTCCTTGCCGACGCCGATCTGCACGAGGCCGTCGGAGGTGTCCTGGGCGACGTTCGTCGCCTGGGTGGCGCCGCCGAGCACCGACTGCTGGAAGAACGTGTACTGACCGGCCGCCGAGTTGCGTCCGATCGGGTCGATCGTCGTCGACAGGTTCGAACCGCCGACCTGGCTCCAGCTGGTGTCGACCCCGAGGAAGATGTTCTTCAGGTTCGGCAGGGTGATGTTCGAGATCGAGTTGTGCGGGTTGACGGCGATGCACAGCGCGTCGAGGAACAGCTTCACGTAGGTGGTGCCTGCGTCGCTGGGCTCCGGCGGGCGGGTGTTGATGGCGAACTGCGATCGACCGGCCTGGACGTCCTTGACGCCCGCGTTGCCCCCGTCGGGGATGTACTTGAACTTGATGTTGTGGTGCAGGCCGCTGTAGGCCTTGAACAGCTCGAGCATGTACGGCTGGGCGGCGCTCGAGCCCGAGCCGGTGAGCGTCGTGGCCTCGGCGGCGGCGGGCGCGGCGAGCACCGCGGCACTCAGGGCACCGACGGCGAGCGCCCGTACGGGCATCCTTCTCAACATTGACTGACCTCTCTGTGGCGTGGGGACGGGGGACGGGCTCACGACTCAGCGGGTGCGGCGAGCCGCGTGGGCCTTGGTGGGCTTGGGGGAGGCGAACACGGTCGAGTACGGCACCGTGGCGGCGACCTTCGGGCACGCCTTGCTGCGGGGCAGCGTGAACGGTCCGTCCTCGGCGCCGGTGTAGTCCGAGACGATGAGCTCGACCTTGGCCGTGGGCACCGTCGGCGTGCCCGCCGGGGCGTAGCCGTTGTTGTTGCCGCTCGGGTAGCGCGCGCAATAGGCTGCCACCGGGGCGACGTTGCCGGCAACGTGGAACCCGTCGCTCACCTGGGCGCCGACGGCACCGGTGTTGCAGTTGATCCCGTTGGAGGGGATGACCCCCTCGCAGGTGACCGCCTCGGTGGGGCTCGGCGTGAGGTTGTCGGTCTCCAGGACACTCGGCGCGGCGTCGAAGTCGTCGATGGTTCCGCCCAAGTCGCCCTGCTGGTCGACGATGATCGAGTACGCGGTGATGCCGCCGTCGCAGTGGAAGCTGTAGTTGAGCCGGTTGGGTTCGCCGGCGGCCTTGCCGGACCGATCGGGGCTCACCTTGCCCGTGCATGCGGTCAGGGAGACCGGGACCGCGGCCGCCGCGCTGCTCGCGGCGGGCAGCGCGCACGCGACGCTGGCGGCGCATACGGTAAGCATCGTGCTGCGCCGCAGCACGCTCCAGGCACATTGATGATCCACGCGTTCCTCCTCGTCGATGTCTCCCAGGGGCCGTGAGTCGCGCGGCGGATCGCGGCCCCTGCCGGCGCCCTGAGGTCAGAGCGCCTGACGCCCCTCTTCGAGAAGGCGTGGCGTTATTGGATTGATGTGCGGCGCCCGACGGCGCTCGAGGCTGCGGGTGGGCTCGGGAAAGCCCACCCGAGGTCGCCCGGCGGGCATCCTAGGCGGTTTAAGAATTAAATCAATAGATCTTGTGAAGTTAGGCACGCTGGAGCCCCTGATGATCAGGGCGCGGGCTTCAGCGGTTCGCCGGCGGCGACGAGAACGAGCTCCGCGGAGGGCCGTGGATCCGGACTGGGGGAGATGTAGCCGTCGATCGCGGCGTAGGTCCAGCGCGGGCCGTCGGCCAGCAGGCTCTCGAGCGCTCCCAGCAGCGCGTGCACGTCGTCGCGCCCGGTCCCCAGTCCGATGCTCGCCCGCACCGCGCCGGCGTCCTCGAGACCGAATCGTGCGAGGAGCGGGTGCGCGCAGAACTTTCCGCCGCGTACGCCGATCCCGTGCTCAGCGGATAGGTAGGCGGCGACGAGGTCGGCGCGGTAGCCGGGCACTTCGAAGCTGACCACGGCGACCAGATCACGGTGCTCGGGCCAGAGCCGGAGCGCCTCGATGCCGAGACGGTGGAGGCCGGCGAGGAGCTCGTCATAGAGCGCCATCTCGTGGTGTCGGATCGCCTCGAAGCCGAGCTCGTGCAACTCCTGGAAGGCGGCGCCGAGGGAGACGGCACCGACGAGGTTGGGTGTCCCGCCCTCGTGCCGAGCCGGGCTGGTCTTCCAGATCACATCGTCGACCGACACGCTCACCACCGCGCCGCCGCCGGGCTGGTGGGGACGAGCCGCGTCCAGCCAGTCGTGCCTGCCGATCAGGGCACCCGCGCCGTAGGGGGCGTAGAGCTTGTGTCCGGAGCAGGCGAGGTAGTCGATGCCCGCGGCGGCGATGTCGACCCGTCGGTGCGGGGCTAGCTGTGCCCCGTCGACCGCGAGCCGGGCACCGTGGCGGTGGGCCAGCTCGGCGAGCTCGAGCAGCGGCGGGCACTCGCCGGTGACGTTCGAGGCCCCGGTCACCGTGACGAGCGCTGCCGGGGAGCGACCGAGCTCGCGCGCGAGCCCGTCGAGGCTTCGCGCGACGGTCTCCTGGGCGCTCAGCACGGTCCACTGCGCGCCTCGCCACGGAAGCAGGTTGGCGTGGTGCTCGATGTCGAAGTGCACGACCCGTCCCGGAACTGCGCCGGCCAGCAGGGTCAGCGCGTCCGTCGTGTTCCGGGTGAAGATCACGACATCGTTGTCGCGGGCGCCGGTGGATGCGGCCACGATGCCACGCGCGCGCTCGTACGCGGCGGTGCTGATCCGTGAGAGGTAGCTCTGGCCGCGATGAATGCTCGCGTAGTGCGCCATCGTGTTCGTGACGGCGCGGTGCACGCTGGCCAGCGGAGGCGCGCTCGCGGCGTAGTCGAAGTTCACGAACCGGGTCGAGGTGCCGTCGACGAGCGGGACCTGCGTGACCGCGTCGGCAAGCTCGGCCAGCGAGTGGTGGCTCATCGGGTGTCGGCTCCGGTATCTGGGTGTGGGGGGCGTCGAGAGACCTCGGAAATATCACAAACCTAGTTGAGTTAGCGGAGCTCGCTCCCGCGACCCGCCCCGAGGTCGTCGCAGTTCACTTCGGTACGCGCTGCTCGGGAGGTGGAAGTTCAGGTGTGCGTGACGTGGATCCGCCGCCGTGCCGATGATTGACACCGGCCACGCAGATCGTCGATACTCGGCCGAACGGGCCGGGGAAAGGGGGTGATCGGCCAGTGGGGGTCACGCTGGCGGCGTTCTCGCTGAACCCGAGCACGCAGGATCTCTCGCTGCGCTCCGACCGGGCCGGATTCATCCTGCTGGGCGCATTCCTGCTGTCGTTCATGGGCATCCGGATCAGCGCGCGGTTGATGCGCAGTCCGAAGGTGCCGTGGTGGCCGGGCAGCGTCACGACCGAGGGCGGTCTGCACGTTCACCATCTCGTGTTCGGGATCGTGCTGACGCTGCTGTGCGGCTTTTTGGCAATCGCGGTCTATCTGCCCAACCCATGGTGGGACCTGGTCGC
>CAXTTD010000156.1:0-7394 GCA_964246945.1 uncultured Solirubrobacteraceae bacterium
CTCGATGCCCGCGCGGGCGGCGAGGACCTCGGGGGCGCCGCGCTCGGCCGGTGGGGCGGGGCGCCGCTCGTGGTGCGCACGAGCCTCGCGGGTCACGCGCCCGAGCTGCGCCTGCACCTGCAGGGCTCGCGGGTGAGCGCGGTGATCGCCGACGGCGGGCTTGAGCTGCGCGACGGCGCCGGCTCCCCCGAGAGCTGGATCGGCGGACCGCCGGATGCCGGTGAGCCGGTGCGCGCGTTCGTCGCCCGGCTGCGCCACCGGGCGTTCCCGGAGGACCCGCTCGTCGGCGCGGTCCGCGCTCAGGCGGTCGCCGAGCGCGCGCAACCGCTCGGGTAGGGGTCCCCAGGCGCACGTCGGCTGAGCCTGCGCCTCTGCGAGGATGCGGGTCATGGAGCAGCGCACGATTCCCCGGCTCGGCCGCGCGGTGAGCGTCATCGGCCTTGGCACCTGGCAGCTCGGAGCCGACTGGGGCGACGTCGCGGCGCAGGACGCCACGGCGACCCTCGAGGCCGCCCACGCGGCCGGGGTCACGTTCTTCGACACCGCCGACGTGTACGGCGACGGGCGCAGCGAGCGGTTCTGTGCCGCGCTGCGCGAACGCCATCCTGAGATCCTCGTTGCCACCAAGATGGGCCGCCGCGCCGATCAGACCGTCGAGAACTACGGCGCCGCGAACTTCGACGCGTGGAACGCGCGCTCGCGCGAGAACCTCGCTGCCGAGCGCCTCGACCTCGTGCAGCTGCACTGCCCGCCCGACGGCGTGTTCGCAAACGACGCGGCGTTCGATGCGCTCGACGCGATGGTCGCCGACGGTCGGATTGCCGCCTACGGCGTGTCGGTGGAGACCTGCGCCCAGGCGCTCGCCGCGGTCGCCCGCCCGCACGTGGCGACCGTCCAGATCATCCTCAACTGCTTTCGCCAGAAGCCGCTCGAGCAGGTGCTCCCGGCCGCCCGCGAGGCGGGCGTCGGCATCATCGTGCGGGTTCCGCTCGCCTCCGGCCTGCTCTCGGGCCGCTACGACGAGTCGACGGAGTTCGCCGCCGACGACCACCGCACCTACAACCGATCCGGCGAGCAGTTCGACGTCGGCGAGACGTTCGCCGGCGTGCCGTTCGCGGTCGGGGTCGCCGCCGCCCGGGAGCTCTCGGACCTCCCCGGCCCGGATCAGACGCTCGCCCAGTTCGCGCTGCGCTGGGTGATCGACCAGCCGGGCGTGAGCACCGTCATCCCGGGCGCCCGCAACCCCGAGCAGGCCCGGGCGAACGCGGCCGCCGCCGGCCTGGCGCCGCTCAGCGCCGCCCAGCGCGACGGGGTGGTCGAGGTCTACGACCGGCTCGTCCGCGAGCACGTGCACGACCGCTGGTAGCGGTCACGTCCACGCGCGTTCACGCCCGTTCGAGCACGACGCAGCCGAGCTCCGCGAGCCGCGGGGCGCTCGCCTGCGACAGCGATCCGCTCCAGGCGCTCAGGACGTCGCGCCAGGTGCCGGGGAGCTCGGGGATCGCCACCTCGACCGCCTCGCGCACCGCGACGGCGACGAGCACCGCGTCGTCGCCACGGGTGAAACCGACGACGTGGGGGCCCATCTCAAGCGGCGTGTAAGCCCCGTCGGGGCCGAACGCGTCGGGGTGGCGGATGCGCAGCGCGAGCAGCGCCAGGCACAACCACAGCTTGCGGGTGTCGGCGTCGGGGGGCGATCCGCCCTTCACCCGGCGCAGCATCGCCTCCTGCCAGTCCCAGTCGACCGGGCGGCGGTTGTCGGGGTCCACGAGCGCGCGCAGCGGCAGCTCGTCGCCCTGGTAGAGGTCCGCTACGCCCGGGGAGGTGAGCTTCAGGGCGAGCATGCCGAGGGCGATCCGCTCCCCGCGCCGGGCGACCTTCGCCGCGAACGGCTCGAAGTCGTCGAGGAACGGACGGTGGTCGTAGAGGGCGTCGACGAAGCGGTGGACCGCGCCCTCCCAGTCGGCGTTCTGGTCGACCCAGTTGGTGTTGCGCTTGGCCTCGCGCAGCGCCTTCTCCATGTACCCCTGGACCCGCTCGCGCTCGATTGGCCACGCGCCGGCGAGCGTCTGGAACAGGAAGTAGCGCTCGAGGTCGTCGGGGGCGCCCTCGGGTGAGCGCAGCTCGTCGGTGACCGCCAGCCACGCGGCCACTCGCTCGGGCCACTCGTCGGCGAGCCAGGTGAGCGCGGTGATCCGCGCCCGCACGTCGGCAGAGCGCTTGGTGTCGTGGGTCATCGTGGTGAGCAGCGCTTGCGGGAAGCGGGCGGCGCGCTCGGTGTTCGCCCGATGGAAGCGCGGGACGTCGATGCCGAAGCGGCCGGGGTCGCCGCCGACGTCGCACAGCGACAGCAGCCGTCCGTAGCGATAGAACGCCGTGTCCTCGATCCCCTTGGCGACGATCGCGGGGGTCGTCTGCTGAAACCGGGTGACGAGTTCCGGTGTCGTCGGCTCCTCGAGCAGCAGCATCCGTGCGAGGTCGGATTCGATCTCGGCCTCGCCCACCATCTCGCGATCCGCGTCGGCGACCTCGCCCGCCGCCGGCCGTACGTAGGTGCGGTATACCGGGAACGACGCGGTCGCCCGCGTGAGCGCGTCAGTCCCGCCGGGAACCTCGGTGATCGCCGCCAGCCGCTCGATCTCGGGCGCGAAGGCCGTCCTCGCCTGCTCGAGCTTGGCCTCGAGCGCCACCTCGGCGAATCGCCGCTCGTCCCCGGCGAGCCGCTGCCACAGCGCGGTGAACGCGCGCTCGGCGCCGCCGTCCACGAACACCGCGTTGACGTCATTGAGGAACTCGTAGCCGACGGTTCCCGTCACCGGCCAGTCGCGCAGGTGCTCGGCGGACTCGAGGATCTTCTCGACCCACACCGTGTCCGCGCCGCCCGCGCGCAGCCGCTCGAGGTACTGCAGGGGATCGGCGAGCCCGTCGGGGTGGTCGATGCGCAGCGCGTCGACGACGCCCTCGCGCACGAGCGCGAGCGGCAGGCCGTTCACCGTCTCGAACACCTCGGGATCCTCCACCCGCACCCCGGCGAGGTCGTCGATGTCGAAGAACCGGCGGTGGCGGCCGCGCGCCGGGTCGAGGTCGAAGAACCGCTCGCGCTGCGCCGGATCGGTCCAGAAGCGGTTGTGCTCGTCGGTGGCCATGTGGTTGGGCACGATGTCGAGCACGATCCCGAGCCCCGCGTCGTGGGCGGCGGCGGCGAGCCCCCGGAACGCGACCTCGCCGCCGAGCTCCTCGGAGATCCGCGTCGGGTCGATCACGTCGTAGCCGTGCGTGGAGCCGTGACGCGCCTGCAGCGAAGGGGAGAGGTACAGGTGTGAGACGCCGAGGTCGCGCAGGTAGGGGACGTGGGCGCGGGCGGCGTCGAAGCCGAAGTCGGGGGTGAGCTGCAGGCGGTAGACCGCGCGCAGCGGCCGCGGCGGCGCGCTCACTCGACGCGCTTGAGGATCGTGATCGAGTGGGCGCTGACCGGGACGAGCCCCCGCGGGTCGTAGCTCTCCGCTCCGGTCTGCGCGTCGGGCTCCTCGGTGGAGAGCTCAAGCTCCCAGCGCTTGCCCATGTTCGCGCGCGGCAGCCGGAACTCGCGATCCTCGAAGTGGGCGTTGAACAGCAGCACGAACGTGTCGTCGTCGATGCTCTCACCGCGCGGCCCCTTGCTGGTGATCGCCTCGCCGTTGAGGAACATCCCGAGCGCCGCCTCGCCGTGCTCCCAGTCCTTCGGGGTCATCTTGCGCCCGTCGGCGCGGAACCACCACACGTCGGGCAGCGGCCGGTCCTCGAGCTCGCGACCGCGCAGGAACGTCTCCCGACGGAACGTGCAGTGCTCGCGGCGCAGCCGGATCAGCCGCTGGGTGAAGCGGTGCATGCGGTCGCGCTCGGCGTCCTGGTTCCAGTCGTACCAGGAGATCTCCGAGTCCTGGCACCAGCCGTTGTTGTTGCCGGCCTGGGTGCGGTTCAGCTCGTCGCCGCCGAGCAGCATCGGGGTGCCCTGGGAGACCATCAGGGTGGTGAGGAAGTTGCGCTGCTGGCGCAGCCGCAGCTCCTGGATCGCCGCATCGTCGGTCTCGCCCTCGGCGCCGCAGTTCCACGAGCGGTTGTCGTCGGTGCCGTCGCGGTTGTCCTCGTGATTGGCCTCGTTGTGCTTCTCGCTGTAGGAGACGAGGTCGCGCAGCGTGAAGCCGTCATGGGCGGTGATGAAGTTGATCGACGCGAACGGCTCGCGGCCGTCCGCCTCGTAGAGATCCGCCGAACCCGAGAGCCGCTCCGCGAGCTGCCCGATCGGCGCCTGGGTGCGCCAGAAGTCGCGCATCTGGTCGCGGTAGACGCCGTTCCACTCCGACCACAGGATCGGGAAGTTGCCGACCTGGTAGCCGCCGGGTCCGACGTCCCAGGGCTCGGCGATCAGCTTCACCTGGGAGAGCACCGGGTCCTGGTGGATGGTGTCGAAGAACGCCGACAGGCGATCGACGTCGTAGAGCTCGCGGGCCAGCGCCGAGGCGAGGTCGAAGCGGAAGCCGTCGACGTGACACTCGATCACGAAGTAGCGCAGCGAGTCCATGATCATCCGCAGCACCGCCGGGTTGACCGGGTTCAGCGAGTTCCCGGTCCCGGTGAAGTCCATGTAGTGGCGCGGGTCGTCGGGCACCAGGCGGTAGTAGGAGGCGTTGTCGACGCCCTTGAACGACAGCATCGGACCGAGGTGGTTGCCCTCGGCGGTGTGGTTGTAGACGACGTCGAGGATCACCTCGATCCCCGCCGTGTGCAGCGCCTTCACCATGCCCTTGAACTCGCGCACCTGCTCACCGCGCCGGCCGGTGGCCGCGTACTCGGAGTGGGGCGCGAAGTAGCCGATCGTCGAGTAGCCCCAGTAGTTGGTGAGGCCTCGCTCGTGCAGGAACGACTCGTCGCAGATGTGGTGGACGGGCAGCAGCTCGACCGCGGTCACCCCGAGCTTCTTGAGGTACGCGAGCGCCGGCTCGGAGGCGAGTCCGGCGTAGGTGCCGCGCAGCTCCTCGCGCACGTCGGGGTGGGTCTTGGTAAAGCCGCGGACGTGGGTCTCGTAGATGATCGTGTCCGCGAACGGGGTGTTCGGCGGGCGATCGCCCTCCCAGTCGAAGCTCCCGTCGACGACGATCGACTTGGGCACCACCGAGGAGTCGTCCTCGTCGTCGCGCTCGAGGTCGGCGTCGTCCTCGGGGTCGTCGCCCTGGACGTAGGGGAGGATGTTCGCGTCGTGGGCCCACTCCACGGTGCCCTCGATCGCCTTCGCGTAGGGGTCGAGCAGCAGCTTGTCGGGGTTGAAGCGCAGACCTGCCTCCGGGGCGTACTCACCACGCACCCGGTACCCGTAGCGCTGTCCCGGGCCGACCTCCGGCAGGTAGCAGTACCAGTTGTGGGCGCGGTAGAACGGGAGCTCGATCCGCTCCTCCTCGCCCGCGTCGTCGAACAGGCACAGCTCGACGCCGGTCGCGTTCTCCGAGAAGATCGAGAAGTTCGTCCCCCGTCCGTCCCACGTCGCTCCGAGCGGGAACGGGCGACCCGGCCACACCTCGGTCATCTGACGAGCGCCCCCGACATCGCGGGCAGTGTGATGTATCCGTCCTCCAGGCGCGGCTCGCCGCCCGTGGCGAGCTCCACGGTGCCGCCCTGTACCGCGAGCCGCGCCTCGCCGTCGGCGAAGTTGGCGGCGAGTTCGAAGACGCCGCGGCGGGCGAGCAGCCAGCGGGCGGCCTCGTCGTAACGGACCTCGGTGACCTCCTCGCCGGCGAGGCGAGCGCGCTCGGCGATGAGCGCGCGATACAGGCGGGCGAGGCCGGGGTCGCCGCGCCGGGTGAGCGTCGAGCGGGCGAACGTCGCCGGATCCTCGGGGTCGGGGACCTCGCTGCCGAAGGAGGCGAACGACGCGAACTCCGCGCGACGCCCGGTGCGGGTCGCCTCGGCGATGTCGGGGTCGATGTGGTTGGTGAAGAACTGGAAGGGAGCGAGCTCTCCGTACTCCTCGCCCATGAACAGCATCGGCGTGAACGGGGACAGCAGCGTCCAGAACGCGGCGAGTGGGCGCGCCGGCGCCGGCATGCGGTCGCCGTAGGCGCGGTTGCCGACCTGGTCGTGATCCTGGGAGAAGACGACGAACCGCTCGCTCGGGACGTCGTCGGCGGGCGCCCCGAAGCGCCGGCCGCGGAACCGGGAGTAGTTTCCGTCGTCGACGTGCGGGCGGCGCAGTGCCTTCGCGAACTGGGCGAGCGAGCCGAAGTCCGCGTAGTAACCGTCGCGCTCATCGGTGAGCACCGTGCGCAGCGCGTGATGGAAGTCGTCGGCCCACTCGGCGTCGGCGCCGAAGCCCCCGCGCCCGCGCGGACGCATCACCTTGGGGTCGTTCATGCCCGCCTCGGCGATCACGAGCGCCGCGGGGTCGGCGTGGTGTACCCGGCGGGCGACCTCGGCGACGATGTGCTCCGTGCTCGCGTCGAAGATCGCGTGGATCGCGTCGAGGCGCAGGCCGTCAACCCCGAAGTCGGTCACCCAGCCCTCGGCGCTCTGGCACACCCACTCGCGGACGGGGTCGCAGTCGCGGTCGTCGTAGTTGATCGCCCGGCCCCACGGCGTCTGGTACTTCTCGGTGAAGTACGGCCCAAACGCGTCGAGCGCCTGGTTGCCCGAGGCACCGACGTGGTTGTAGACGACGTCGAGGATCACCGCGAGGCCGTGGGCGTGGGCGGCGGCCACCAGCTCCGCGAACCCCTCGGGGCCGCCGTAGGAGGACTGCGCGGCCGAGATGTACACCCCGTCGTAGCCCCAGCCGCGCGCGCCGGGGAACTCGGCGACCGGCATCACCTCGATCGCGGTGATGCCGAGCTAGGCGCGCGCCGCGAGGTGGGGGGTGGCGCCGGGGGACGTCCCCGCCGCGCGGAAGGTGCCGACGTGCAACTCGTAGATGACCTGCTGCTCGAGCGGAGCGGGGACGAAGCCGTCGTGGGCGCCGGGCAGCCCGCGGGCGTCGTACAGGCGGCTCGGCCCCCGCAGCCCCTCGGGCTGGTGGCGCGAGGCCGGGTCCGGGAGCTCGGTGCCGTCCACGACGTACACGTAGTCCTCGTCCGCCCGCGCGGAGACGACGCCCTCGTGGACGCCGAACCCTGCGGGATCGAGCGTGTACTCGCGTCCGGCGACCCGCAGCGCCAGCGTCTTCGCCCGCGGCGCCCACACCCGGAACTCGGCGCGGCCGTCGTCGAGCGGGCGCGCACCCAGCGGGCGCTCCCAGGGGTAGACGACGAGCGTGTCCTCGGATTCCGGCACAGGCAGAAGGCCGGTCAGCGGTGGGTCGGCGGACGCGTGCCGGCGGAGGAGGCGCGAGACATCTCCGGCGACCTACCCAAGAGGCCGGCCGGCCAACC
>CAXTTD010000157.1:0-7346 GCA_964246945.1 uncultured Solirubrobacteraceae bacterium
GCGCACCCGCTGCGGCGGGCGCGCACCAGATAGCGCGCGGCGCTCACCGGCTCACCCCGCAGCGCGGTCTCGGCGGTGAGGGGGGTGAGCCCGACGTCGCGAGCGAGGGGCGTGGCGCGCAGCAGCGCGAGCGAGGGGCGTGGCGCGCAGCAGCGCGAGCGTCTCGGCGCCGGTCAGTCCCGCACCGGTCGCCCAGCGGCCCTTGATGAGCAGCAGCGTGCCGCCCGGCGCGAGCCGCGCGAACCAACGCTCGAGAGCGGCCGCCGGGTCGGGCAGCGCCCACAGGACGTGGCGGCAGATCACCGCGTCGACGTGGGTGCAGGCGCAGGGCGGATCGGCGGCATCAGCAACCGCGAACCGCACCGCGAGGCCGGCAGCGTCCGCCTTCTCCCGTGCCCGCGCGATCATCGCCGGCGAGAGGTCGACGCCGCCCACCGCGTAGCCCTCACCGGCGAGGAGCACGGCGAGGCTGCCGGTCCCGCAGCCGAGGTCGGCGATCCGGGCCGGGGGCGGCGGCAGCCGGCTGAGCAGCAGCGCCCGCCACGCGGCGCGGACCCCGGGATCGGCGAGACCGTGATCCGGAGCCGCGTCGAAGCACGCCGCCTCGGCGTCCCAGTCGGTGGCCACCGGGCGATTTTCGCGCTCAGCACGGGCGTCCGCACTCCGGGCGGCCGCTGCGCTGAGAAACTGCTCCCCGGGAACACCGATCTCGTCCGGCGGGCGGGCTCAGCCGACCTAAAGTCACGGCACCAGCTCGGAGTCAAAGCGCGCGAACACCGCGGCCGCGTCGCCGCCCGGCTCGGCGTGCAGCGCCGCCATGAATGCGGCGAGCCGCGGCGCCATCACGATCCGGTCCCGGCCCGCGGGGGGGCCGGGGTTGCCCACCGTAGGGGGGACGCCGGCGCCGGCGGCGACCGCACCCCCCGCCACGAGCGTCACCGTCTCGCCGTCGAGCAGCACCGACAGGCGACCAGAGAGCACGTACCACGCCTCGTCGTCGTGGAGGTGGCGGTGGGGCGGGGCCATCCACGCCGTCCCGCCGCCGGCCGCGGGGCCTACCGGCGCATCGATCGACCACTCGGCAAGCACGAACGAGCCGTCGTCGGGCGCCAGCGAGCGGCCGGCGAGCGAGGCCAGGAACGCGGGCGGCGTCAACGCGCCGGACCTACTCTTCGCGCGTGGACCAGATGTTCACCTGGCCCTCGACCGCGTGGCGGTCGATCTCGGCGAGCTCGCCGTCATCGAAGTCGAGGCGGTCGAGGGCGGCGAGTGAGTCCTCGAGCTGAGCGACGCTCGAGGCGCCGATGAGTGCCGAGGTGATGCGCGGATCGCGCAGGGTCCAGGCGATCGCCATCTGGGCGAGCGACTGGCCGCGACCGGCCGCGATCTCGTGTAGCGCCCGGACCCGGGCGAGGTTCTCCTCGGTGACCATGCCCTCGGTGAAGTTTTGCCCGCGGCGCACGCGGGAGTCCTCGGGGATGCCGTGCAGGTACTTGTCGGTGAGCAGCCCCTGGGCGAGCGGTGAGAAGGCGATGGCGCCGACCCCCTCGCGGTCGAGCACGTCGAGCAGCTCCGCCTCGATCCAGCGGTTCAGCAGCGAGTAGGACGGCTGGTGGATGAGTAGCGGCGTGCCCAGCGCCTGGAGGATCGCGGCCGCCTCCTCGGTGCGCCGCGGCGAGTAGGAGGAGATGCCCGCGTAGCGCGCCTTCCCCGAGCGCACCGCGGTGTCCAGGGCGCCGAGGGTCTCCTCGAGCGGAGTATCGGGGTCGGGGCGATGGGAGTAGAAGATGTCGACATGGTCGAGGCGCAGGCGGCGCAGCGAATCGTCGAGTGAGTCGAGCAGGTACTTGCGCGAGCCGCCGTCGCCGTAGGGACCGGGCCACATGTCGTACCCGGCCTTGGTCGAGATCACGAGCTCGTGGCGCAGCGAAGCGAAGTCCTCGGCGAAGATGCGCCCGAAGTTGGTCTCCGCCGCGCCGTAGGGCGGGCCGTAGTTGTTGGCGAGGTCGAAGTGGGTGACGCCGCGGTCGAACGCCCGGCGCAGGATCGCGCGCGAGGTGGCGAGCGGGCGGTCGTCGCCGAAGTTCTGCCACAGACCGAGCGAGATCGGAGGGAGCGCGAGGCCGCTGCGCCCGCAGCGGCGGTAGTCGACGGCGCCATAGCGGCCGGGGTCCGGGACGTACGGAGAGGCCGGACCGAGTTGCACATCTGGGTTCATGCGACCATGCTTCCCCGGATCGGCGGATTCGACCTGCGGCCGAGCGGCGAGCGGTTCGCTTGGCCACCGGGATAGTGACCCCCCTATGCATCGCCCCCTACATTTCCCCAAGTCTCCGTCTCGCGGGCGGCCGCCCCTGCGGCCGCGACCGCAGGGCGTCACGCCGCCAGGAAGGAATCAGACCACGATGCCGATCCGTCAGACGAACGTTCAGGCCACCAAGTGGAGCGTCAACGGGAACGCGATCGGCGCGCCCGATCTCACCAACTCCGACAACCAGGTGTTCGGCGCGAACGTGTTCAGCCAGCTCGTCCAGCGCCAGCGGCTGCCCAAGGACGTCTACAAGCGGCTCTCCAACACCCTGGCCAAGGGCGAGGCCCTCGACACCTCGCTCGCCGATGCGGTCGCCCTGGCGCTCAAGGAGTGGGCACTCGAGAAGGGCGCGACCCACTACGCCCACGTCTTCCAGCCGCTCACCAACCTCACCGCGGAGAAGCACGACTCCTTCTACGGCCCCACCGGCGAGGGCACGGCACTCGCCGAGTTCTCCGGTAAGGAGCTCATCCAGGCCGAGCCCGATGCCTCCTCGTTCCCCACCGGCGGCCTGCGGGCGACGTTCGAGGCCCGCGGCTACACCGCCTGGGATCCCACGAGCCCGGCGTTCATCCTGGAGAACCCCAACGGCGCCCTGCTGTGCATCCCCACCGCGTTCGTCTCCTGGACCGGTGAGGCGCTCGACAACAAGATCCCGCTGCTGCGCTCGATGGACGCCCTGTCGAAGTCGGCGATGCGGGCGCTGAAGCTGTTCGGCAACGAATCGGCCTCGCGCATCTTCACCACCGTGGGCCCCGAGCAGGAGTACTTCCTGATCGACGAGCAGTACTACTTCGAGCGGCCCGACCTCATCACCACCGGGCGGACCCTGTTCGGTGCCAAGCCGCCCAAGGGCCACGAGCTCGACGACCACTACTTCGGCTCGATCCCCGAGCGGGTGCTCGCCTACATGCTCGACTGCGAGCAGGAGCTCGCCAAGCTCGGCATTCCGATCAAGACCCGCCACAACGAGGTCGCCCCCTCCCAGTACGAGATCGCGCCGATCTTCGAGAACTCGAACGTCGGCTCCGACCACCAGCAGCTCACCATGCAGGTGCTGCAGAACGTCGCCCGGCGCTATGGCCTGGTGTGCCTGCTGCACGAGAAGCCGTTCGCCGGGGTCAACGGCTCGGGCAAGCACAACAACTGGTCGATGGGCACCGACGAGGGCGAGAACCTCATGGAGCCCGGCGACACCCCGCACGAGAACCTCCAGTTCCTGTTCTTCTGCGCGGCGGTGATCGCGGCGGTCAACAAGCATCAGGGGCTGCTGCGCGCGTCGGTGGCGGGCGCCGGCCAGGACCATCGCCTCGGCGCCAACGAGGCGCCACCGGCGATCATCTCGATCTTCCTCGGATCCGAGCTCGAGAAGGTGTTCGGGGCGATCGAGCGCGGCGAGGCCGGCGAGTCCTCACCCGAGTCGTTCCTCGGCCTCGGTACCCCGGTGCTGCCGCCGCTGCCGATGCACGGCGGGG
Organism: uncultured Solirubrobacteraceae bacterium; assembly: GCA_964246945.1. GTDB lineage: Bacteria > Actinomycetota > Thermoleophilia > Solirubrobacterales > Solirubrobacteraceae > Palsa-465. The sequence goes on from CAXTTD010000157.1 coordinate 3,787, forward strand.
ACCGCAACCGCACGAGCCCGTTCGCGTTCACCGGCAACAAGTTCGAGTTCCGCGCGCTCGGCTCGAGCATGTCGCTCGCGCTGCCCAACACCGTGCTGAACACGATCGTCGCCGAGGCGGTCGACTACCTCGCCGAGGAGCTCGAGGACGCGCTTGAGACCGGCGCCTCGCTCGAGGACGCGCTGCCCCCGATCCTGCAGCGCAGCTACTCGGCCAACAAGCAGGTCGTGTTCGGCGGCGACGGCTACTCCGAGGAGTGGCACGAGGAGGCGGCCCGTCGCGGGCTGCTCAACCTCCCCACCACCGCGGACGCACTGCCCTACCTCACCACCGACGACACCGAGACGGCGTTCTCCAACTACGGCGTGCTCACCGGCCGGGAGCTCGAGTCCCGGCACGAGGTGATGCTCGAGCAGTACGTGACGACGATCAACATCGAGGCCGAGACGGCGGCCGACATCGCCCGGACGATGCTGCTGCCCGCCGCCGCGCGCCACCTGTCGCTGCTGCTGGCCGCTCAGCTGGCCGAGCTCGCTTCCGAGACCGAGGCGCTGATCGTCGAGCTCGTCGACCGGATCCGGGCGCTCGAGAGCGCGAATCTCGAGGAGAACCAGCCCCTCGGAGAGCTCCAGGCCCACGCCGAATACGTGCGAGACACGACGATCCCGGCAATGAGCGCCGTGCGCGAGGCGGCCGACCGGCTCGAGAAGGTCGTCAGCGACGACCTGTGGCCGTTGCCGAAGTACTCCGAGATCCTGTTCGTGAAGTAACCGCGGTCGGCGGTCTAGAGCCGTGCCCGCAGGGGAACTTGCGGGTACGGCCGGCACCGTCCGCTACGGTGCGTCGCGCCATGGCCGAGAATCGCGTCGCGCGCGCGCTCGGGTTCACCGCGGCCGCCGCGCTGATCGCGTTGCTCATCGTCGCCCCTGCGTATGCGGGCAGCGGCGGGGGCGGTCTCGGCGCGAGCGCCCCGGCGCCCCACCCCTCCAACCACCATACGTCTCACCCCCATTCGCGGCGCCGCGCGCCGGCGCATCGCGCCGCTCGCCGCGAGGTCGCCCTGCACGGCCGCGCGATGTGGATCTGGGAGCTGCCCGACACCGATCGCGGGGAGCTCGCCTCGATCATCGCCGGCGCGCGCTACTACCACATCACCACGCTCATCATCAAGTCGAGCGACGGTCTCGATCCGTGGCCACAGTTCAGCCGCCCGCTGGTCGCCGCCCTGCACCGCGCCGGCCTCCGGGTGTGCGCATGGCAGTACGTCTACGGTCATCTGCCCGGCGTGGAGGCGAACCTCGGCGCCGACGCGGTGCACGACGGCGCCGACTGCCTGGTGGTCGACGCCGAGGTGCAGTATCAGGGCAAGTACGTCGCCGCCCAGAGCTACGTCCACGACCTGCGCAAGCAGATCGGCGCCCGCTACCCGGTGGCGCTCGCCGGCCTCCCCTACGTCGACTACCACCCGTCCTTCCCGTACTCGGTGTTCCTCGGGCCCGGTGGGGCACAGTTCAACGTGCCGCAGATGTACTGGCGGGCGATCGGCAGCTCGGTCGACGCGGTGTTCGCCCACACCTACGCGTTCAACCTGCCCTACGGCCGCCCGATCTACCCGCTCGGCCAGGTGTACGGCAACCCGCCGCCGCGTCAGATCGTGCGCTTCCGGCAGCTCGCCCGCGCCTACGGGGCCGGTGGGGTGAGCTGGTGGTCATGGCAGTCGGCGAGGGCAGCGGACTGGAGCGCGGTGGCGAGGGCGAGCGCCCCGCTGCCCGACGCGGTCGCCCAGACCGCGATGGCGAGCGTCGGCGTCGGCGCGCGGGGCGATCTTGTGGTGTGGATCCAGGAGCATCTCGTCTCCGCGCGGGACCCGGTGGCGGTGAGCGGCGACTTCGGCTTGCATACCGAGCTCGCCGTCGAGGCGTTTCAGAGCACCCACCGGCTCGCCGTGGACGGCATCGTCGGTCCCGAGACCTGGCGGGCCCTGCTGCGCTACCGCCCGGTCGCGGTCCGCTGGGTCCGTCGCGGACGGCACACCCTGGCCGCCGAGGAGCTCGCCCGGGCGGCCCGCGCGCCGACCTCGCCCGCCCAGGCGAGCCGGCCGAGCTCGGTCTCGACCACGGTGGGGCTGATCGCGTTCACGTTGATCCCGCGCGGCGCCCACTCCAACGCGAGGACCTTCGTCATCGACACGATCGCGGCCTTGCTCGCGCAGTAGGCGACATGGCCGTCGAGGGCCACCACCGCCGCCTGCGAGGCGAGATTGACGATGCGGCCGCGTCCCTGCGCCAACATGCGCCGTCCCACCGCCTGGGCGACTACGAAGCAGGCGGTCAGGTTCACCGCCATCGTCGCGTTCCAGTCGGCGAGCGACAGGTCCTCGGCCGGCGCGAGACGCACGATCCCGGCATTGTTCACCAGCACGTCGATCGCGCCGGTGAGCGACAGCGCCTCGGCCACCGCGCGTTCGACGGCGGTCGCGTCCGTCACGTCGGCGACGATGCCGAGATGCGGCCCCCCGGGCAGCCGGGACGCCACCTCGCGCACGCTTTCGGCGCGGTCGACGAGGGCCAGATGCGCGCCGCGGCCGGAGAACACGTCGGCGACCGCGCGCCCGATCCCCGCGGCGCCCCCGGTGACGAACACGACCTTGCCCGTGAAGTCGAAGGCATTCTCGAAGAACATGGCGTCCATCGGCGTTCCTTTGCATCAGGAGAGCGGCGCGGCCGCTCGCCGCATCAAGGAGTGGCACGGCCGCTCGCCGCATCAGGAGCGGCACGGCCGCTCACCGCATCAAGGAGGCGGCGGGGTCGCGCCCTTCTCATGAAAAGAGCGGCGGTCGCGCCGGCTCACTGCGCCGCGTAGTGCCCCGACTGCATGTTCGCCTTGATGATCGACGGCAGCTGGTCGAGGAATTTGGCGGGCGAACCGAACATCTGACCGTAGTAGTGGCCGACATTGTCCTTGGTGATCTCGGGCATCACCATCATCGCGAGCTTCGGGATCGGCTTGCCCTGGACGTCGTCGATCGCGACCTGCGTCGCCATGCCGAGTTCGAGCGGCCCGTCCTGCAGGTTGGTCTCGAGCTCGGTCCCGTCGCGCACCGCGCGCATGCCGTCCTTGATCCCGTCGACCCCGGTGATCGGCATCTTGCCGGCGAGGTTCTTCTCGCGGAGCGCCTGGATCGCGCCGATCGCCATGTCGTCGTTCTCGGAGATCACGCCGCTGATCGAGCCGCCGTAGCGCGACAGCCAGTCCTGCATGACGCTGTAGGCTTGGTTGCGCGCCCAGTTGCCGGGCTGCATCGCGAGCAGCTTCACGTCGGGGTTCTTCGCCAGCACGTTCTGGATGCCCCGGGTACGGTCGATCTCGCCCGACTGGCCGAGCGGCCCCTGCAGCACGACGATGCCGCCCTTGTGGCCGATCGCATCCACGAGATGCTGGGCTTCCTGCTCGCCCGCCTTCACGTCGTCCGGCCCGACATAGGAGGCGGCTTCCCGCATGACGGACGGGGCTGCGGTCAGGTTGGTGATGATCACCCTGCCCTGTGCGCTGCCCTTGAC